>DASRBJ010000311.1:0-8292 GCA_035653695.1 Sphingomicrobium sp. | reverse complement strand
GACTGAAACCGATTGTGGTCGTGAACAAGATTGACCGTCCCGATGCGCGTGCGGCCGAGGTGCTCGATGAAGTGTTCGAACTCTTCATCAACCTTGATGCAAGTGACGAACAGCTCGATTTTCCAACCCTCTATGCTTCAGGTCGGGCCGGTTACGCCGGACGCGAGGACAGCGTGCGCGACGGCGACCTCACGCCATTGTTCGAAACCATCGTCAGCCATGTCCCGGCGCCAAAGCTCGATGCTTCGGGCGAATTCAAGATGCTTGCCACGCTTCTTGATCGCGATCCTTTCCTCGGCCGAATTTTGACCGGGCGCGTCGAGAGCGGACGGATCAGCGTCAATGACCCCATTCGCGCAATGGACGTTAATGGCAATGTCGTCGAGGACGGACGAGCGACCAAATTGTTCGCGTTCCGCGGGCTCGAACGGGTGCCTGTCGACAGCGCGGATGCGGGAGACATCATCGCGATTGCCGGTGTCATCAAGGCCACCGTTTCGAACACCATTGGAACCCCGCTGATGACCGAGCCGCTCGCGGCGCGTGAAATCGATCCGCCGACGCTCAGCATGACCTTTGCCGTTAACGACAGCCCCTTTGCCGGGAAGGACGGCGACAAGGTCCAGAGCCGTGTTATTCGTGACCGTCTTCTTCGCGAAGCCGAAGGGAATGTGGCAATTCGGGTTACCGAAACGGCCGGCGGAGAAGCTTATGAAGTCGCCGGGCGCGGCGAGCTCCAGCTCGGTGTATTGATCGAGACGCTCCGTCGAGAAGGTTTCGAGCTCGGAATCAGTCGGCCGCGCGTGCTGTTCCGTGACGGTCCGAATGGCCGCGAGGAGCCTTATGAAACGGTCGTCGTCGACGTCGATGACGAGTTTTCAGGGACGGTCATCGACAAGATGGCGATGCGCAAGGCCGAGATGACGGACATGCGACCGTCGGGTGGCGGGAAGACTCGACTTACCTTCTCGGCGCCGTCGCGCGGCCTCATCGGTTACCATGGCGAATTCCTTTCCGACACGCGCGGAACCGGGATCATGAACCGGCTTTTCGAGAAATACGGCCCCTACAAGGGGCCGATCGCCGGCCGGCAGAACGGTGTTCTCATCTCAATGGAGCAAGGCGCGGCCGTCGCCTACGCGCTCAATGCTCTTGAAGATCGCGGAGTCCTTTTCGTTTCGCCGGGCGAAATGCTCTACGAAGGGATGGTCATTGGCGAAAATGCAAAACCTCAGGATCTCGAGGTGAACCCCTTAAAATCGAAGCAGCTCACTAACTTCCGTGCATCGGGGAAGGACGAAGGCATTCGTCTCACACCACCCCGGCGAATGAGCCTCGAACAGGCGATTGCTTACATCCAGGACGACGAACTGGTGGAGGTCACGCCCAAGGCCATTCGCATTCGCAAGCGCTATCTCGACCCGCATGAGCGCAAGCGCGAAGCGCGCAAGCTCGAGGCGGCGTAGGGTTAGGCTCTCCTAATCGTCGCGCCAATGACTTCGATTCGCTCGACCGCGCCATAAGCTCGCTGGTCAAGTTCTTCGCCGAAGACATCGGGGTCAATCTCCTCGAAATCGAATTGCGAACGCGCTGATGTGCACGCGCGCTGTAGAGCGCCGATCAGTGGCGCGACGCCATCGACCACGGACGCTCCGCTGTAGAGCAACATTGTGCCAGTCGCGCTCATTGCGCTTAGTGCATTTCTCGCCCAGTCGAGCGCGACCTCGCCACCGAGCAGACCGCCACCATCACGATAGGCGCGTTGCTCGGAATCCATCATGTACGGGGGATTGGCAATCACGAGATCGGCTCCATCGGGGAGCTTCGACGAGCACACCAGTTCCGCTTCGATTCCCGCCGCGCGCAGGTTGATTGCGGCAAGTTCGAGGGCGCGCGGATTGACATCGACACAGGTCAGTCGAGCGGACGGAAGCATTCTTGCTGCTGCAACGGCACCCGCGGCACTTCCCGCGCCCATGTCGACTACCGAGGCCGGGTCGAGCTCCATATGGACAATGCTGTCAGTGACGAAGCGGGCAAAACGATACGTATCGGGTCCGAAGAACACCGCATCGCTGTCAATTGTCGGAAATGACGAGTGGAGAAAGAGGTCGCCGCCAAGACGTGCAACCCGAACCTTGCTCCTTAGGCGGCCATCGCATTGTTCGAGAGTGCCAGAATGTTCGAGGCACTTGAGCAATTCAGGGGCGAGATCAGCAGGTTCGAACGACCGGTTCCACCCGAAGATGTCGCGGGTCGTGGGCCGTTCGCATGGCCGAGCGACGACCCGTGCGTGCGTCGCAGGAGTGACGGCGGTGAAATCGTAGTCACGTTCCTTGAGCAACCGCAGAAGATCAAGCAGCGGTTCGCACGTCACCACAGTTCGCGGCGGTATCGTTCAAAGCATCGTTCGCCACAGGTCAAGCGGATCAGTGCGCCTTCGGCGATTGCTCGTGCACGACGCGGGTCTTCGGCAATCGCCGGCGCGATCGCCTCTGCGTTCCATGCGAGGCTGTGTTTGATATCGAGGCTCGCGTGGAGATCGAAATAGGAGCGGGCCTTGGCTGGTACTCCAAGCCGCTTCAAGCCGGCAGCGACTGCTGCGGAGCGCGCGGGAGCGGTCAATTCGATGACGCCCAGTGCTCCAAGAGCATGCCATGCGTAGTCGCGCCTCGTTGCCATTGCGGTCATCGCGTTCGCAAGCGCGAGGCTTTCCCAAACGGTGCGATCGATGGTTGGCTCGAGCTGCAGATGGTGAACCAGGCGCTCGAGCATTGGGCCGTGCATTCCCTTGGCGTTGCCGCGGCCCATTTCGTCCCAATAGTTGCGCGCCAGTTCAAGCTTGATGCGCTGCGGCAGTTTCACCTGAACATAAGCGGTCAAGTCCTCGAAACCGGCTTCTCCTGCCGCTTCCTGGCGGAGGTACCAGCGCATCTGGTCGAGCGTGGCACGGCCGGCAAGCCACGGAAACAGCGGATCGTTCTGCCCAGGCCCGCTTTCCCTTAGTCCCTCGAACCATTGGATGAACTGATCGGTCTGCGAAGGGGCCGCCGAAGCTTCCTCCGCCACCTCGTCGCGCAGCGCCTCGAGAAATTGCGCTTCGAGACCCAGGTTCGCCTCGTCCCTGTCCATGGCAAGGCGCCAGTCACCGACGGGTAATCGCGGCGCGAGGCGTTCGCGGTTCCATCGCGCAAGCTGTTGCTGCACCCCATCGGAGAGAGCCTCGAGGTTTGTCCCGTACGCGGCCGATTTGAGGATCGTTGCCATTTCACCTGCGAAACTGTCCTGTCCAGTCGAGGGTTCCAGCGATTATGACGCGCGCATGCGCATTCTCGGTGTTAGTGAAACCTGCGATCTCGGCTCGATGTACCTGAGGCTCATTGCCGAAGGGCATGAGGTGCGCGTCTCGATAAGTGAGCCGCTTGCCGCGGGAACGATGTCCGGCATGGTTCCAAGGGCGGCCGATTGGCGAGCCGAGCTGCCATGGGTGAAGGAAGCCGGAGCGGCAGGGATCATTCTATTCGAGGCAGTCGGCTTTGGACGCGTCCAGGACGAGCTTCGTGCCGACGGATTTAATGTGATCGGTGGAAGTGCGTTTGGCGATTTGCTCGAGGAGAATCGCGCGTTCGCGCAGGATCTCCTTCGCCGATCGGGGCTGCGCGTCGCTAGAGCCAAGGAATTTACGAACATCGCGTCGGCGCTCGAAGACCTTGCGGATCGACCACGCCGCTGCGTTTTCAAGCGGAGCGCATCGGCAGCCGACACTTTCGTTGGTACCATGGATGACGGCCGCGACATCGCCGCGCTGCTTCGAAGCATGGCGCCGCCAGAGGGCCAAAGCTTCGTCCTCATGGATCATGTCGATGGCATCGAGACGGGCGTCGGTGCCTATTTCAACGGCGAATGCTTCCTGGCGCCCGCGTGCCTCGACTGGGAGCACAAGAGGTTTTTCGCGGGCGACATGGGCGAGCTCACCGGAGAGATGGGGACGGTTGCTACCTTCGAGCGCTCGGACAAGCTCTTTGCAACGGTGCTTCGTCCCCTCGAGCCGGTACTTCGCGATGTGGGACACGTCGGCTGGGTCAATCTCAATACAATCATCAACAGTGAAGCTGTCTCGCCGCTCGAATTCACTTGCCGCTTTGGCTACCCAGGATTCGCCGTTCTGGAGCCACTACAGGACCTTGGTTGGGGCGAACTGTTTGGAGCGATCATTGGCAAAGAGAGGACGAGCTTTCCGGCAGCATCCGGATTTTCCCTTTGTATCGTTCTTTCAACCCCGCCTTTCCCTTATTCGCGCAAAGAGGTCGCAGCCCCCGTCGGCATTCCGGTCGTCGTCGACGCCGTCGAACCGGCGCATCTCCACTGGGGGGAAGTCGGACAAGAAAAGGGCGAGACGGTCACTTCGGGGCTCTATGGATGGACTGCCGTCGTGACCGGCACTGGGCCGAGTGTTCGCGATGCGCAAGTTGCAGCATATGATCGCGCGCGACGTGTTCACACGCCAAACCTCCGGTACCGGCTCGATATTGGCGACAAGCTCATTGCCCATGGTCTGTCGCTTCTTGACGAATGGGGCTGGCTCGGATCCTGATCGACGGCGCGTCTCTCGATTTTCTCTTTCTGACAATGTGGCCCGGCGGCGTCTTCGACGGTGCTTCTGCTGAACGTTTGCTCAGCGGCCGGCGGCCAGCTCGAGGACGATTGTCCATTCCTCATCGCGGACTGGCGCGACTGAAAGACGCGACTGGCGGAGGAGCTCCATCGCCGCAAGCCGCGGCTCGGCCTTGATCATTGCGAGCGTGACATGGCCAATCTCCCGCACCGGTTCGACCCGGACAGAAACCCAGGCGGCATCTTTGGGGTCCGGCTGAGCTTCGCGCGAAATTCGCATGATTCCGACGACGGCCTTGTCGGACATGCTGTGGTAGAAAAATGCTTCATCCCCTTTCCGCATGGCCTTGAGATGGAGGCGCGCGGCGTTGTTGCGAACGCCGTCCCACTCCGTGCCTCCGTCCCGCACCAAGTCGGCCCAGGAATAGCTTTCGGGCTCGGATTTCATCAGCCAGTGCGCCACGCAAACCGTCTCCTTTCGGGACGCTTTCGATAGCGCGCCGACGAGCCGAGCGAAACCGTCGATCAACCGAACCGTCGCTTATGTGGATAACTCCAAAAAACGGCCCGATTTCAAGATGTTCCGGATTCTATCCTGCGAGTCGCACAACTCGCCGACATCTATCTTGGCCCCATTCGAAAGTTAACATATCTGGGGTGCAGCGAATGGGAGCGGCGAGCCCGGGGATCAATCCCAGGCTCCGGCAAGACGGGCCATCTCCCGCTGGAGACACAAGCGCTCAGCAATGGGCGGCTCCGGCGGGATAGCCCGCCAACATAAGGGCTAATACACCAGTGGTGAAGCTAATCGGCGGGCGCGCTGCGTCTGCGGTGATCGGTCTGTTCATGCTTGGGCTAGGCTCGAGCGCGACCGCGCAGGACATGAGCGCGCTTGGCAACGTCGCGGCGGTGGTGAAATCCGTCGAAACGGACAATAGCGCGAAACCTCTTGGAACACCGGTGAGCCAGGCGGCGTCGCTGGTACGTCCCGCAATCGCGACGGTGACAACCGCGGTTGCAACTCCGAACGGCGCGATCATGCAGGCGAAGCCCGCGCAGTCGGTTACGGTCAAACTGAGCCAGTCGATCGCCCAGGAAGCCGCGTGGCTCTACAAAGGCGGTTGGCCGCTTTATGCGCTTGTTGAGAAGTTCGCGACCAGTGCGCCTCTCGACGAGGAGACCAATTGCCTTGCAACGGCAGTTTATTTCGAAGCGCGCGGCGAGAGCCTCGAAGGCCAGCTTGCCGTTGCCCGGGTCGTCATGAACCGGGCATCTTCGGGCAAATATCCATCGGACTGGTGTGGCGTCGTAAAGCAGCCGGCCCAGTTCTCCTTCGTGAGGCACGGCGAGTTCCCGTACGTCGACACGGCATCGGCCGCCTGGCAAAAAGCCGAGGCCGTTGCTGAGCTTGCCGCATCAAACGTGGTGCCCAGCGTCAGCTCGGATGTCCTTTGGTATCACGCCGACTATGTGGCACCGGCATGGCGCCGAAGCCTCCAGGAGGTGCAGCAGATCGGGGCGCATATCTTCTACCGCGCCTGATTGGAAATCGAATCAAAGAGGAGGCGCTCCCGGTAGCAATGCCGGCGGGGCGCCTTCTTCGTTTTGGCGCGATGGCTGTCCATCTCGGCGATAACCCTGTTCAAGGGGGATTCGCAGCCAATTCAAAGCGCGCGAAGCATTGAGCGGAAAAACTTCCTGGTGAAAATGCCGGGAGTCGGGGGGGGTCGCCTTATGCTCAACATCCTCATCGTCGAAGATGACACGCAATTGGCGGTCACGCTAAAATATCTTGTCGAGGACAATCCGCGTTATCGCGTCGTCGCAATGGCCGAAGACGCGGACAGTGCAATTTTGGCGGCGCGCGAGTGCGAGCCGGACCTCGTCCTTCTCGATCTCCGCCTCGCCAATGGAACAACGGGCTTCTCGGTCGCGGTGCGGCTCAATGATCTTTGTGTCCCCTGCTTGTTTGTAAGCGGCAAGGCGCCGCCATTCCCAATGCCCGATCTTGCGATCGGATGTCTCATGAAGCCGTTTACCGCTGAAGACGTACATCGATCGCTTGCAGCCGCGGAGGACCTGTTGCGCGGGCGCGAGGCTCTCCGGACGAAGATTCCGGCGAATTTGATTCTTTATGAGCCGGCGGACACGGCAAGGTATGTGGAGCCGGGGTTCATTCCATCGAGGCCTTCGCTACGAACGCGGCTCGAGCACTGGATTTCGAGCCACCATCACTAGAGCTGCATCATTCCGTGACGGGGCTCGCGAACGCCAAGGGTGGTCGAGGTCAGCGACGCGCCAGCATCGAGGAGGGCCTGCCGTCGGCCCTTTATACTCGCGTTGCGCTGCACGTCCTCTAACGGCAACAACGAGGCCATGCACGGGTGATTAAGCGTGCGCTCGACAGCGCCCGCAGTCCGCGGCCAGCGTTCAGCGTCGACGGTGAAACCCGCATAGGCTGCGTTTCGGAAGAAACTTGCGAGCGCGATATCCGCAACACCAATATTCCCGAACAGAAAGCCGTCTGAAGGAAGTTCGCCTTCAAGGTAATCAAGTGCTTGGGGAATGTCCTTGTTTATCGCCTTGGCGATCCGCTGCTCGTCGGGCTGCTCGTTCCAGACAAGAGGCCGAACGAGCTTCTGGTAGAAAAGACTCCAGATGAAAACATCGCCAAGCCGCGTGTCCGCGAACTCTTCCAGCCAGCGCGCTCGCGCGCGGTCCCGGCAATCGGCCGGAAGTAGCGGCGAGTCCGGATAGGCCTCGTCGAGGTAATTGCAGATGACCGAGGAATCGCTGATCGCGAAATCCCCCTCAACAAGCACCGGAATTCGGCGCAGCGGACTCAAGCGCTCAAATTCGTCGTTTCCGAAGAAGGGCGTAATCGGATCGACCTCATACGCGATGCCCTTGAGGTTCATGCACGCAAGCACCTTGCGCACGTAAGGGCTGACGTAGCTCCCGATGATGGTGATCATGGCGCAGCAGGATGCAGCGGTCGGCCGCCGGCTGCAAGCGGGCTGGACAGGCTGCAAAAGTAGCGCTACAGATGTAGCGTTCTACCGGAAAGAAAGGATCATCCATGCCTTCTACCGTGCCGCTGTTTGCCGCTGCCCTGTTGGTTTCCGTGCCAGTGCTTGCAACCGAACTGGTGCCCGTCGAGAATTTCCGGTCCGTCGAGCTTCGCGGCGGAGGCATGGTCGAAGTGGTTCCGGGTCCGGTCGAGCAAGTGACCATTGTCGAGGGCTCGAGCCGCTTCACGCGCATGCATGTTGAAGATGGCAGCCGCCTCGTCATCAATACATGCGACGAACGCTGTCCGGCGAACTACCGGCTACGCGTTCAAATCGAGTCACCGCGCGTGCCGGACCTCGCCGTCGACGCCGGCGGCGGAATGTTCGCCGAGCGCGGCTTTGCTCCACAGTCACACCTTAACGCGGCGGTGAACGGCGGCGGCCGGATCGACGTGCGCTCAGTCGACGCCGCCAGTGTTGCTGCAGCGGTGAACGGCGGCGGCGAACTCCTGGTTCGCGCCCGAAATTCGCTTTCGGCGGCGGTCAATGGCGGTGGTCACGTCCGCTACGCGGGAAATCCTGTGACGAGCGTCGCCATTCATGGCGGAGGCGCAGTCACTCGCCTCAACTAGAAGGGATGATCTCGACGCGATCGCGCGTGAAGTGC
>DASRBJ010000310.1:0-7548 GCA_035653695.1 Sphingomicrobium sp. | reverse complement strand
GGGAGGAACGAGCCCAATCGGCGCATTGGCAGTGCCGTCTGGTTGACATTGTTTCGGAACGTGAGCGTCGAATAGCGCACATTCTGAAACAGGTGGTGACGCCACATGTAACGCAGTTCGTCCTGATCGAAGGTCGTTGCCCAGTCGACCGGCGTCGTCCGCGGCGCGGCACGTTCGAGCGCAAGCACCGTGAGACCGGCATCGCACAATTGTTGCGCGAGGATAGCGCCGGTCCAGCCGAAGCCGACTAGCACGACATCGACCTTTGCCAACTGCTTGGCCACCGTTCAGCCTCGCCGCCAAGCGGCACGGCCGCGCAAGCCCACGGGCTGGACCGGAACGGGCTTGTTATAGGCAGTAACCCACTCGGAATAATCGTAATGCGCGCCGGGAAAACCAATCATTGCCCAGGCCGCGCCGTTTTTGTTGCCGCCGTAAATTGGATCGGAAAAATAGCCTTCGAGAACGTTCTGCAGGAACATCGTGAAAAAGGATTTCGAGCTTATCGGCCCGTTGAGCTTGAGGTCGCCCGATTCCATCTGCTTCAGCAGCTCGTCTTGTTTCGTCGCGGGTAGATCCTTGAAGGACTTGCCATTTTCGCTCCGGCTGACGGCCTCACCGATCGCCTCGATTGCGTGCCGATAAAATTGCGCCGGAGTGAATCGACTCTGGTAGCCCTGACTCTCCGTCCCCTTTCCCCAGGGCCCTTCAAGATAGAAATGCGCGCCATTGCCGTAATCACCGGCAAGCTGCCGATCGAGAAACACGACCACCCCCGCTTCGGAGGCACTGGGACCCGTCGGATCAGGCGGTATGAGCCGATCGACGGCCGCGGTTAGAAATCCGACTTCAGCGGTGTTGAGGTAGCGCCAGCCGCCGGCCGTTCCCGCATCGGGCGCATCCGTGAGGCCATCGTCCCAAGGCAGCGCATTCGTGAACGTGCGACTTGGGCCGCCGAGCATGCCATCGTGACGCGACAGCGCTTCCGCTGCTGCCGTTGTGCCGAGGACCGCGCCCAGAGCGAGCAACTCGCGCCGATTGACCTCGCGTGCTGGACCTTTCCCCATCGATCCTCCGGTCGCCGCGACGCCCCGGCGCGCCGTGCGCGAGGTGTTTGTCGGGAAAACGACGGTTATAGCAACGATAGCGCTGTTACCTCGTTCCGCCGGCGTTGCGAAACTGATCTTTGTCAAGAAAGGGGCGAAAGCTGTCCCCGGACCAGCCGCA
Organism: Sphingomicrobium sp.; assembly: GCA_035653695.1. Lineage (GTDB taxonomy): Bacteria > Pseudomonadota > Alphaproteobacteria > Sphingomonadales > Sphingomonadaceae > Sphingomicrobium. Next base: position 6,321 of record DASRBJ010000310.1, on the reverse strand, counting down.
TGCGTCGGTACAAAGCAGCCGACCTACAGAAGGTTAGCAATAAACATCGCCGTTCGACGCACCCAAGCTGCCTTAGGCCCGCGCTTGCATTGTACGGCGCATTCGCGCCAAGCGCCCGCAATGGCTACACCCTCCACGACCCGCCACCCTCATCGACTTTCGGATTATACCGCCGACTACCGGATGCTCGTTCTTGCGGCGATGGCGACCGTCGCGGGAACTGGCGGCGCACTAAGCGCTTACGCGCTCCTGAAGCTCATCGCGCTTGCCACCAATTTATTCTGGTTCGGCAAGCCGTCGTTCGCAAATGCAGCGATCACAAGTCGAACGCCACTCCTGGTTCTGCTCATTCCGATAATAGGAGGTATGATCGTCGGCCTGATTGCGCGCTTCGGATCGGAGAAAATCCGAGGCCACGGAATCCCGGAGGCTATCGAAACAATCCTCTTCGGGGACAGCAAGCTGTCGCTAAAGGTTGCTGTTCTAAAGCCGGTTTCGTCCGCCGTTTCGATTGGAAGCGGCGGCCCATTTGGCGCCGAAGGGCCGATCATCATGACCGGCGGCGCGATCGGATCCTTGTTTGCTCAACTGTTCAACCTCAGCGCCGCGGAGCGCAAGACGCTGCTCGTCGCCGGGGCTACAGCCGGCATGACGGGGATTTTCGGAACACCATTCGCCTCGATCATGCTTGCCGTCGAGCTTCTTCTATTTGAATGGAAGCCGCGAAGCTTCGTGCCCGTCGTCACCGCCGTTCTCGTGTCGCTCGCGTGGCGACCGCTGCTTGTTGCCTCGGGACCGCTTTTCCCCTTCCCCGCCCCGACCCCCGCGGGGATTGAACCGGTCGCCATCGCCGCCGGCATCGGACTTCTAACCGGCCTACTTGCCGCGCTCATGTCCTTTCTGCTCTATCGCATTGAGGATGGGTTTCACGCGCTTCCCGTCCACTGGATGTGGTGGCCGGCAATCGGCGCTGTCATCGTTGGAGTAGGCGGTCTTTTTGACATGCGCGTTCTCGGCGCGGGCTACGATAGTATCGCTGCTCTGCTCAATGACAATCTCGCCCTCAAAGCGGTCATTCTCCTGCTAATTGTGAAGGCAATCGTGTGGCTGGTTGCGCTTGGATCGGGAACTTCCGGGGGCATTCTTGCGCCGCTTCTGATCCTTGGCGGCTGCACCGGCTATTTGATCGGCCAGTTCCTCCCTGGTGACGCCGGTTTCTGGGCAATGATTGGAATGGCAGGAGTAATGAGCGGGACGATGCGCGCGCCGATGACCGGCGCGCTGTTTGCCGCCGAACTGACGAGCCATCTGTCGGCACTTCCCGAAACGATCGCCGCGGGAACGGCCGCGCATGCAATCAGCGTCCTCGTCATGAAACGGTCGATCCTCACCGAGAAAATCGCGCGGCGAGGGAGGCACATCCTTCGCGAATATTCGGTTGACGCGCTCGAGTTCCTGCAGGCCGGCCAGCTGATGACCCATGACCCCGCAACCCTCGCCGGGACCATGCGGCTCGATGCTGTCGTTCGTTTCTTCGCCGAAGAAGCAACGCATCGTTCCTATCCGGTCGTCGACCCTCGCGGGCACCTTCTTGGTCTCGTCTCGCGAACCGACGCGCTCGAATGGAAGATCAGTCAGCGAACGGACGGGACACTTGCCGAAGCGATGTCGGACGCTTCGACGCAGTTTGCATTTCCGCAGACGCCGTGCGGCGACGTCGCGGACATGATGGTGGAGTCCGGAATCGGCCGAATGCCGATCGTTGATCCTTCGACCCGCAAGGTGGTCGGGATCATTTCCAGGCAGGACCTCTTAAAGATCCGCTCGCGCCAGAAGCATGGTGAAACGCGCAGCACCGCGTGAGCGCTGCTGCATCGCACTCCTGGCGCTGCACTCATGGCCGCAGCGGCGCGCGGATCATCCAGGTGACGGAAAGAGGTCCCGAACTTCCACCAGAAGAAGTTGCCGGCGGCCTTTTGGTCCAAACAATTCGCTTGGCGTGCACCGGCGCAGCCAAAACGGGAGTCATTGCAGACGCAGCTAGGAAAATCGCGCTAGCAACGATCATCACGCGCCTTGCTCGATGATCCGATCGAGCTTTCATTCATATCTCAGTGCGTGAATCGGATTGGCTCTTGCAACCTTCACGGCATGGCCAACCACAGTCGCGACGGCAATGCCAAGAGCAATAGCCGCGGCGATGAGGAATGGGATTGGAGTGAGTGCAATGCGCTGGTCAAAGCCGTTGAGCCAGTCGCGCATCATCCACCAGGCGATGGGCCAGGCGATCACATTGGCGATCATCACCGGTCGGCTGAACTGCCACACGAGCAGGCGGACAATATCGCGCGTCCTCGCACCGAGAACCTTTCGAATACCAATCTCCTTGGTTCGCCGCTCTGCAGTGAAGGCCGCAAGACCGAAGAGGCCGAGGCAGCCAATAATGACGGCGAGTAGCGAGAAAGCAGCAAAGATCTTGGCGCGCGAATCTTCGGCTTTGTACAATTCACGAATGATGTCCTCGCTGAACTTTGCTTCGAACGGAACATCGTTGGTGATCGCTTTCCACTGCCGTTCAACGGCAGCTTCGACCGTCACTGGATCGCCGCGATAACGGATCATCATCCATGACGGGCCACTCTTTACATTCTCGAACATGATCGGGTCGATCGGCGTCCGGACCGAGCGGAAGCGAGTGTCGCCGACGACGCCGATGATGTTGATCGTGACCTGACCAGTTCCAGGTTCGAACAACTCACTGGTAACCGCTTTGCCAATCGCATCCTGCGGCGATTTGAAGCCAAGTTTCCGCACGGCATATTCGTTAAGAACGATATTTATCCCGCGACGTGCGAGTGCGGTCTCGCGCGCCTTGTCGAGCGGAAAGCCGAGCGTCGAATCATCCATTTCGCGGTTCGGATCGAACCATCGACCGGCGATCAGCTTCAGCCCCATGGCATCCTTGAAGCCCGCGCTTACATTATACGTACCGATCGTCACCGACCGATTGCTTCCAAGCGGAATGAGACCCGCATTGCTGTTGTTGTCCGTCGCAACGCCGATGTCGGTTAGCCCAACGGCAATCACTCCAGGAATTCTCTTCATCTGCTCGACGATCGCTTCGCTCTTCGCGAGCAGCTGATAGCGATTCATGTTGTCGACCTGGAGGAGATGGTCTCTCTGATATCCGGGGTCGACCGAGCGTGCGTAGACTGTCTGCCCGTAGATTACTGCCGTGCAGATGATTAGTCCGATCGAGACGGCAAACTGGCCGATGACGAGAGCGGCTCGGAGCCGCCCGGACCCGGGAGTCTCGGCCGCGGACCGGTTCGCCTTCAGAACCTGCGCCGGCTGGAAGCGGGACAGGAAGAACGCCGGGTAAAGTCCGCTAATGATTCCAACGCACAACGTCAGGGCGATGGCGGGCAAAAGGATGCCGTTCGAACCGAAGTAATCGAGCGCGAGGTCTGCGTCCAAGAAAGCGGCAAATGGTCGAACCAGCAATTCGACAAGCGCGAGAGCAAGCAGCATTGCGACGCCGGATATGAGGATGGATTCGGCAACGAACTGAACGATAAGCTGCGTGCGCGTTGCGCCAAGCACCTTCCGCAAGGCGACTTCGCGGGCACGCTGTGCGGCGCGCGCAGTCGCGAGGTTGGTGAAATTCACGACCGCCATCGCGAGAATGAGGAGCGCAATGATGGCGAAGGTTGCAATCGATCGGCGGTCGTTCCCCGGCGTCATTGCCCCGCGCTGCGCCTTGCCGAGATGGACATCGGCTAGATTGATGAAATGCCAGTCTTCTTCGTCACCGGCATTGTACCTGACGTTTCCATTGGGCTGATCGGGGATGTTGCGCTTCTCCCACGACGGCATCTGCGCTTCCATTTCCTTGACGTCGGAACCGGGCTTCAGCTTGAGAAAAACCCAGCCGGATTGACAGCTCCAGCAGGTCAGGAAATCCGGTTCCTTGGCAAAGAAGCTGTTGAAATCCATTCGCAGGATCGCGTTGATCTTGAGGCTGGAGTTCTTTGGAACATCCTTCAGCACACCCGTTATCTTGAAGTCGCGAGTGACTCCCTTGGAGATGGCGCTCAGCGTTCTTCCGACAACCTGGTCCGTGCCGAAGCGCTTTATTGCCTCGGTACGGGTAAGGACTGCCGTCTGAGCGGCGGGCAACGTCGATCCTGCAACAAGGGGCAAGTTGACGACTTTGAGGAAATCGCCGTCGGTGATCAGATAGTCCTTGCTCGGCGATGCTTGCCCATCCTTCATGATCACCGGCTCCGAGGAGAGCGCATAGACGCCGCCGACTACCTGCGGAAAATCCTTAAGGACGTGGTCCTTCGTCGTGTACGACGTCATCTGCAGGAACATCGGCTCGCTGTCGTGCGGATGTGGATACCAGGCCTGGAGCTCGTAGGTGTTCGCGACGTCCGGAATCCATTTGTCGTAGCTCTGCTCGTATCGAATATAGAGTAGGATCATGACGCATGCGGCCATGCCGATTGCTAGTCCGGCGATGTTGATGATCGAATAGGTCCGGTTCTTGGCAAGCGCCCGAACTGCAACCGTCCAGTAGTTCCGCCACATGTTGAGCGTCCTTTGCAATTGTTGCACGCCTTCGAGCTCTTCAGGCCGCGCGACGCCGCTCCTGCAGAATGCGCCCGTCAAGCATGTTCACGACGCGGCTTGCGAAATCGGCATGCGCTGGAGAGTGCGTCACCATCACGATCGTGGCGCCCTCCTGGTTAAGCTGTCGAAGCATGCGCATCACTTCTTCGCCGTGCGCTGTGTCAAGGTTGCCGGTAGGCTCGTCGGCAAGGATGAGCTTGGGTTCCCCTACCAGCGCTCGCGCAACGGCGACGCGTTGCTGTTGACCACCGGAAAGCTGGGTCGGGCGATGCTTTGCTCGATGGGCAATCCCCACCTTGTCGAGCACGCGCTCGACTCGCGCCTTGCGCTCCGAGGCGGGGAAATTGTGGTAGAGGAGCGCAAGCTCGACATTCTCGCGAACCGTCAGCTCGTCGACCAGATTGAAGCTCTGGAATATGAATCCGATGTTGCTCTTTCGCGTTTCGGCGAGCTGCGCCTCTCCCAGACCCGCAACCTCGTGCCCATTGAAGACGTAGGAACCGCCAGACGGACTGTCGAGCATTCCCATGACGTTCAGAAGCGTCGATTTGCCGCATCCCGACGGACCCATGATTGCGACAAACTCGCCATCGGCAATGTCGAGATCGACGCTGTCGAGCGCAGTCGTCTCCACGGTGTCGGTCCGATAGGTCTTGGTGAGGCCGGTCATTGTCAGCACGAGTCTTTCCTTTCTTACTCGCCGGAACTGAAGGTGAGGCGGGCCTTGTCAGTAAGCCCGCTGTACGATGAGGTGATGACGCGCTCGCCCGGCGAAAGGCCGCTCAGCACCTCGATAAAATCGGCGTTGCGCCGGCCGAGCTGGACTTGGCGCCGTGTCGCGCCGGTGCCGCTCCGGTCGACAACGAACACCCAGTTGCCGCCGGTATCATTGAAAAACGCGCCATTGGGAATGAGCAGTGCCTTCGTCGAATCGCCGAGCGTAAGCTTGGTTTGCAGCGTCTGACCGCGTTGAACGGAGCCTGGCGCCTCCCCAACGAAGACGAGATCGATCTGGAACTGGCCATTGCGGACCTGCGGATAAACCTTGGCGACCTTCAACTGGTAAGTATGGCCGTCGGCATCGGCGGTCGCGGTCTGCCCGACATGGACGCGACCAAGATAATATTCATCGACATCGGCCTGCAGCTTGTTGCCGCCTGCGCTATCGATCTGCCCAATACGTTCACCCTGCTGGAGCGACTGGCCAAGCTGAATGTCGAAGCCGCTAAGTTCGCCCGTCACCGGTGCACGAATGCTGAGCTGGCTAAGGTTGCTTCGCGCAATCCCCATGCTGCTGTTGAGCGATGCAGCGGCGGAGCGAAGTTGCCCGAGCTGGCTCGTCTGAAGCGCCTCGGATTGAGCGACGCTCTGCTTGAGGATGCGGAGGCGATTGGCCTGATAACTCATGTCGTCCTTCGCGTCGTTGAAGGCCTTCATCGCAACGAAGCCACTTGCTGCGAGCGGCTTGTAGAGGTCGTACTGTCGCTTCGCCTTGGCGAGATCCGTTTGCGCCTGGTTGAGATCGCGAAGATTGTTGTTGCGGCTTTCCGTAAGCGCGAGTTCCTGGCTGCGCATGTTGTTGAGCTGCTGCTCGACCTCGGCTTGCTTTTCGAGCGTCGAGAGCTGCAGCTCCGCATTGGACAAAACCGCAAGCATTTGCCCCTGAGTGACCTGCGCACCGTCTTC
>DASRBJ010000309.1:0-3310 GCA_035653695.1 Sphingomicrobium sp. | reverse complement strand
AGACCAAGCGACGGCTGATGGCCTCAACGCGGCACGTTGTTCGGGCGGACGAGTGATTGCCGTCGGAACGACGAGCCTGCGTCTTCTCGAAAGTGCCGCAAGCGAGGACGGCGTGATACGCGCCTTTGAAGGCGACACATCGATATTCATTACTCCTGGATACCGCTTCAAGGCCGTCGACGGGCTAATCACCAATTTTCACCTGCCGCGTTCAACTTTGTTCATGCTGGTGAGTGCGCTGATGGGGCTCGACGTCATGAAGTCAGCCTATGACCACGCGATCGAAGCGCATTACCGCTTCTATTCCTATGGAGACGCGAGCCTGCTCCTCCCGGGCTAGGAGCGTCGACGTTGATAAGTACTCGATGTCGACGCAAATGCGCGGGAGGTAAGCCAAGTTGCTCGACTTGCCCTGTAGCGCTTGGCAAGGCGAGTTTGTGAGCCGCTTTTCCTTTTCGATCGACGCGACGGACGGCGCCGGACGCACGGGCTCGATCGTCATGAACCGAGGTGAAATCCGAACACCTGCATTCATGCCGGTCGGTACGGCTGCTACCGTCAAGGCAATGCGGCCGGAAGCGGTACGAGCATCGGGCGCAGACATCATCCTTGGCAATACCTACCACCTCATGCTCCGACCGGGTGCCGAGCGCGTTGCAGGGCTTGGCGGGCTGCACCGGTTCATGCATTGGGATCGTCCCATCCTCACCGACAGCGGCGGCTATCAGGTCATGAGCCTCTCTGACCTGACAAAGGTCAGCGAAGAGGGTGTTTCCTTTGCAAGCCATCTCGATGGCTCGCGGCACATGCTTTCGCCTGAGCGCTCGATCGAGATCCAGCGGCTCCTCGACAGCGACATCCTCATGCAATTCGACCAGCTTGTCCCGACAACGTCGATGCCGGAGGCGCAGCGCGAGGCAATGGATCGGTCCATCCGTTGGGCGAGGCGCTCGCGCGATGAGTTCGACCGCGGCGCTGCCCATGCAGAGCGCGCCGCCATTTTCGGAATTCAGCAAGGGGCGCTCGATCAAGATCTTCGGCGCGGTTCCGCCGAGGCCCTGATCGACATCGGATTTGACGGTTACGCGGTCGGCGGCCTCGCCGTCGGCGAGGGCCAGGAGGCGATGCTCGGCTGTCTTGACTTCGCAGTGGGCATGCTGCCTGCCGACAAACCGCGCTACCTGATGGGCGTTGGCAAACCCGACGACATCGTCGAAGCGGTGAGAAGGGGCATCGACATGTTCGATTGCGTCCTTCCCACCCGTTCCGGGAGGACTGGACAAGCATTTACCGCCGACGGGCCGATCAACATCCGTAATGCCCGTTTCGCCGAAGATCGCGATCCAATAGAGCAGGGCTGTCGATGTCCTGCGTGTACGAGCTTTAGCCGTGCTTATGTTCATCATCTCGTCAAGGCGGGCGAGATACTTGGCGCGATGCTCATGACGGAACATAACTTGTGGTTCTATCAACGGATGATGGAAGGATTGCGCGAGGCAATCCTCAAGAGGAACCTTGCAATGTTCGCGACGAGCTTTCTCGAGCGCTACCGTCGCGCACGCTGATATTGTAATTGTAGTCCTTGTTATCGAAGGAGACGATCGATGCGTCGCTTGTTCGCCGTCTCACTATCAGCGCTGATAGTGACTCCCGCTTTCGCCGCTTCCGCACCGCAGGAAAGCTGGGGAAAAGCCGGGATCACGCTTGCTCAGTATCGCGAGGACGCACTCGAGTGCGGCCTCAAAGGCCATTACACCGACGTATCGCAGACGCAGGATGCCAAAGAGTTGGTGAAGGCATCGCGACAGCTCGATAATCTTCAAAGTACATTCGGTCCCGGCACGGGAGCTCCGGGCACCGGTGCGGCGGGAGCCAGTGAAGCGGATCAGATGGGCGAATATGCGGCGAGCCAACAGCATATCATCGACAGCGCTCGTCCGGACCTTCGCTACCGAGACATTAAGAAGACACTCGAAGCAACGACGGCGCAATGCCTCGCGCAACGTGGCTATTCGAAGTTCACGCTGACCAGCGAGCAGCGGCACCGGCTCGGCAAACTGAAGGCGGGCTCAGACGAACGTCGCGCCTATCTTTACAGTCTCGCAAGCAACGCCGCTGTGCTCGAATCACAAAAGACGCCAGCGCAGCCCTGAAGCGCGCAAGCATCGATTCCACGAACGTCGAATGACGCGCGCCAAGTCACAAGTGCCAGCGCGAGTAACACCTGCGGGATACGCAAAGGTGTCCTGGTCGGTTTTCGTCTCTTGCGCCTTCGTTAAGCGACTGGCTGGAGCTTGTCCTCGGTCCTCAACGCAAAGTCGCTCGCGTCGTGGCGCTCATGGAGCTGTTCCGATGGATCCCCTGTCAGTTTGTTGACGATCCGACCGCGCTTCACGGCTGGCCGCGAATCGATCGCACGTGCCCAGCGCATGAGGTGTTCATATTCATGCGCTCCCAAGAACTCGTCCGCGCCGTGGTAGGTGCGACCAAGTGCGACGCCGCCATACCAGGGCCAGATCGCGATGTCGGCAATCGTGTAATCTGGACCGGCAACATATTCCGTTTCAGCGAGCCTCTTGTTGAGAACGTCGAGCTGGCGCTTCGCCTCCATCGCGTAGCGATTGATCGCATATTCGATCTTCGTCGGCGCATAGGAGAAGAAGTGGCCGAAACCGCCGCCAAGGAAGGGCGCGCTGCCCATTTGCCAAAAAAGCCACGAAAGCGTTTCGGCGCGTTTCGCACCCGAGCGAGGAAGGAATTCGTCGAATTTCTCGGCGAGGTACATGAGGATCGCGCCCGATTCGAATATGCGCACGGGCGGTGACCCGCTGCGGTCGACGAGCGCCGGGATCTTGCTATTCGGATTTATCGCGACAAACCCGCTTCCGAACTGATCCCCTTCGCCGATGCGAATGGGCCAGGCATCATATTCGGCATCCTGATGGCCCTTTTGCAGAAGCTCCTCCAACATGATCGAGACCTTCTGTCCATTCGGGGTTGCCAGTGAATAGAGCTGGAACGGGTGCTTGCCGACCGGAAGTTCCTTCTCGTGGGTGGAACCGGCGATAGGACGATTGATATTGGCGAATTGCCCGCCGCTCGGCTGTTCCCACTTCCAGACTTTAGGCGGCACGTAGTCGTTCATTCGGGAGGTCCCTTTCGCTGCCGGTGCGAGCTAGGGACGCCTAGTGGCGCTTTCCAGTGTCAGCCTTGTAACTAGGCGGCACTCACCGAAAGGAACGATGGCAGAGGCCCGTTCCAGTCGTTGCTGATGTCCTCGACGATCGGAGAACGTTCGATCACCGCCGGC
>DASRBJ010000308.1:0-13797 GCA_035653695.1 Sphingomicrobium sp. | reverse complement strand
GAAAATATCAAGTTTGTTCGTGTGGGCACGCTGGACGAGGGCGAACGCATCCAGCCCGACGCCCATTTTTTCGTTCGCAGCAAGCATCCGTGGGTCGTCATTCCCGACGGGCTGCCGCGGTTCGAAACGCTCCCCCAAAGTGGCGATCCGCCGCTCATGAGTTCAGAAGCCGAGGCGCGTCTCGCGGCGGCGCGGCGCGCCTGACTTGCCCGGCCGCTGGGGCGCCACTAAAGGCCGGCGCGAAATTCCTGAAACTCCCGAGAGACAAACATGAAGATCAGCGGCGTGGACATTCGTCCCGGCAACATCATCGAATATGAGGGCGGCATCTGGCGTGCGGTCAAGATCCAGCACACGCAGCCCGGCAAAGGCGGCGCGTACATGCAGGTTGAAATGAAGAACCTCATCGACGGGCGCAAGACGAACGTCCGCTTCCGCTCGGCCGAGACGGTCGAGCGCGTCCGCCTCGACACCAAGGATTTCCAATTTCTCTATCACGATGGCGACATGCTCGTCTTCATGGACAAGGACACTTACGACCAGGTGTCGCTCCCGGAAGACCTGCTCGGCGATGCCGCCGAGTTCCTCCAGGACGGCATGGATGTCGTCATGGAACTCTACAACGAACGTCCGATCAGTGTTCAGCTTCCGGACCAGGTCGAAGCGACCATCGTCGAGGCTGATGCCGTCGTTAAGGGCCAGACGGCAAGCTCGTCGTACAAGCCCGCTCTCCTCGACAATGGCGTACGAGTAATGGTCCCGCCGCACATCACGAGCGGAACGAGGATCGTGGTTGATGTTTACAATCGCGAATATGTCCGCCGCGCGGACTAGCCGCGTCGGCAAATCGTCATCAGCCCGACGAGGGACTTATCGTCCTTCGCTCGATACAGGGAGGTTGTGAGTGGTTGCCCACTCCGGACTGATCACCGTCATGCAGCGCGCCGCGCGAAAGGCGGCGCCGCGGCTGCGCCGGGACTTCGGCGAAGTTGAACAGCTTCAGGTGAGCCGAAAGGGACCGGCCGATTTCGTGTCCATGGCGGACAAGCGGGCGGAACAGACGATCGTCGAGGAGCTGCGCAACGCGCGCCCCGACTGGGGCTTGCTCCTCGAAGAGGGGGGAGAGATCGAGGGCAATCCGGATAAGCCGCGGTGGGTTGTTGATCCGCTCGATGGGACGACGAACTTCCTGCATGGAATCCCGCATTTTTCGATTTCAATTGCCGTTGAAGAACGCAAGCCCGGCGGCGGAAGCGAAATCACCCAAGGGCTGGTTTACCAGCCTTTGACGGACGAGAGCTTCTGGGCGGAGAAGGGCAGGGGCGCGTGGCTCCAGGACGCGCGCCTCAGAGTTTCGGCGCGTCGCGACCTCGCGGACAGCGTAATTGGGACCGGCATCCCTTTTCTCGGCCGCGGGGACCCCGTTCAATGGGCCAAGATTTACACCAATGTCGCTCCAAATGTTGCTGGGATCCGCCGCTTCGGCTCGGCAGCACTCGACCTTGCGTGGGTTGCTGCTGGAAGAATGGACGGCTTCTGGGAAGACGCGCTCGATCTTTGGGACACGGCGGCGGGCGTATTGCTTGTTCGCGAGGCCGGCGGATTTGTCAGCGATTACCGCGGTTCCGACCAGATGTTCAAACGCGGCGAGTATGTCGCCGCCAACGGCGAGGTTCACTCGCGCCTCCACAAGCTCATTGCCGGCGCGCTTCGTTGACGCGTTCGAGACCGTCGCTCGAGATAAGGCTCGGATGGCGATCCTCATCGAAAATGACCCTCCGAATGGCTCGAATCGCCAAGAAACGCATTTGCTCGCTTGATGGTGTTGCGGCTCTGAGTTCGCTGTCCTAAAGCGCCCGCAAGTTTTCGATCCCGGAGTATTTTCCCTTGGCAAGCGTTGCCGCAGGCTACCTGCCGATCCTGCTGTTCCTCATCATTGCACTGGGCCTTTCGACGGCCTTCGTAGTGCTGCCCATGATCGTTGCTCGCCTGACCGGTACGCATAAGCCCGATCCGGCGAAGCTTAGCGAGTATGAATGCGGCTTCCCTGCCTTCGAGGATGCCCGAGCGGAATTTGACGTGCGTTTCTACCTCGTCGCGATCCTGTTCATTGTCTTTGACCTCGAAGCAGCGTTCCTATTTCCGTGGGCGGTCAGCCTCAACTTCACCAAGTGGAGTGGCTGGGCGGCCATGATCATCTTCCTGGTCGAGCTTGGGCTTGGCCTCGCCTATGCCTGGAAGAAGGGGGCACTCGAATGGGAGTGATGCTTCGTGGCCCCGAAGATCGGATGCCGACGGAAGAAGAGCTTGCGCGCATCGCTGGGCTCGTCCCCGGCGAAGTCGATCAGGCAAAGCTCGTCGAGCTTCAGCAATCGCTGAACGAAAAGGGATTCATGGTCACGACGGCCGAGGATCTCTTCACCTGGGCAAGGACAGGTTCACTGTGGTGGATGACGTTTGGGCTGGCTTGTTGCGCGGTCGAAATGATCCATGTGAACATGCCGCGTTATGATCTTGAAAGGTTTGGTGCGGCGCCACGCGCATCACCACGCCAGTCCGATGTGATGATCGTCGCGGGCACTCTGTGCAACAAGATGGCCCCCGCTTTGCGGCGCGTCTATGACCAGATGAGCGAGCCTCGCTACGTGATCTCGATGGGTAGTTGCGCCAACGGCGGCGGTTACTATCACTACAGCTATTCGGTGGTGCGCGGCTGCGACAGGATCGTTCCCGTCGATATCTACGTGCCGGGCTGTCCACCGACCGCCGAAGCGCTGCTTTACGGCATCCTTCAGCTTCAGCGTAAGATCAGGCGGGAAGGGACGATTGAACGCTGATGCCGGTCAATCTTGCTTCCCATGTGCCGAAAACGGCACCCAATGATGGCGTAATCGACGCCGCCAAGGCCGCGCTCGGCGATTCGCTCAAGGAAGTGCGCGAGCATGTCGGCGAGATCATGCTCATCGTCGAGCGCGAGTCGATCACCGAGGTCTGCCGAGCGCTCCGCGACACGCCCGGTCTCGAATATCAGCAGCTCATGGACATCGCCGGTGTCGATTATCCGCAGCGTGCCGAGCGGTTCGATGTCAACTACTGCCTGTTGTCGCTCACGCGTAACCGTCGGATCGTCGTTAAGGTCATGACCGACGAGCAGACCCCGGTACCGACCGTCACTGGCTTGTGGCCCGTCGCGGGCTGGCTGGAGCGCGAGGTGTTCGACATGTACGGAGTGACATTCGTCGGCAACTCGGACCTTCGGCGAATCCTCACTGACTATGGTTTCGAAGGGTATCCGTTCCGGAAGGACTTTCCGCTGACCGGCCACGTCGAGATGCGCTACTCCGAAGCCGAGAAGCGCGTCGTCTACGAGCCGGTTGCACTCCCGCAGGACTTCCGAACGTTTGATTTTCTGATGCCCTGGGAAGGCCCGGCCTATGTCTTGCCCGGTGACGAAAAGGCCAAGGCAGAAGCGCCGGGAGCGCCGAGCCCGGTCGCTGCTCCGAGCGGCCCTGCGCCACAGAATGTCAAAACGCCCGTCGACAACGACCGAACGTCCGAAGCGCCGAGTGAAGGGGGTGCGCAGAACAAGGCCGACGCTGTTGCCAAGCGGCAGGCACGCAAGTCTTCGAAGGCCAAGGCTGAACAGGAGGTCAGCAAGCCAAGCGATACGCCCGATCCCAAGCCTAAGGGCAGCAGCCGGCGTCGACCCGGTGGAGGTGCAGGATGACCGATACGCGCACGGACATGGAAGCGCGGGACCGCAGCGGTCGGACGAACGGCAGCGGGAAGGCCATCCGCATCCGCACGGTCGAGGTGAGCCTCGGCGCGGGCGGTGAAGGCGAAGAGTTCCGCGACGAGCTCGGACACCTGCGCGACCCCGGCGACGAGCGGATCAGCAATTACACGATCAACTTCGGGCCGCAGCATCCCGCCGCGCACGGCGTGCTTCGGCTCATCCTTGAGCTCGACGGCGAAGTGGTCGAACGCGTGGATCCGCACGTCGGCTTGCTTCACCGCGGCACCGAGAAGCTGATCGAGTACAAGACTTATGCGCAGGCGATCCCTTACTTCGATCGTCTCGATTACTGCTCGCCAATGTGCATGGAGCACAGCTTCGTGCTCGCGATCGAGAAACTCCTCGGCCTCGAGATCCCGCTACGCGCACAATATATTCGAACGATGATGGCGGAGCTCACCCGCATCAAGAACCACATGTTGAATCTTGGAAGCCACATCATGGACGTCGGTGCGATGACGCCGAACCTGTGGCTATTCGAAATTCGCGAAGACCTCATGCAGATTTACGAGCACGTGTCGGGTGCCCGGATGCACGCCAATTATTTTCGCGTGGGCGGCGTGCGCGAGGACATTCCACCCGCGGTGCTCGACAAGATTGGCGAGTTCCTCGATCACCGATTGCAGCTGTTCGAGGATGCGATTGCACTCGTGGCGGACAATCGCATCTTCAAGCAACGCAATGTCGACATCGGCGTCGTTGGACGAGATGACGCGATCGCTTGGGGCTTTTCTGGTCCAATGATCCGCGCTTCCGGCATTCCCTGGGACATACGCAAGTCGCAGCCGTACGAGATCTACGATCGAATGGCATTCGACATCCCGGTTGGAACGAATGGCGACTGCTATGACCGTTTCATGGTTCGCGTCGAGGAAGTGCGGCAAAGCTGGAAGATCGCCCGCCAATGCCTGAAGGAAATGCCGGCAGGACCAATCGGTGCGGACAGCAAGGTGTTTCCGCCGAGCCGCGAATCGATGAAAACGTCGATGGAATCTCTCATCCATCACTTCAAGCTCTACACGGAGGGCTTTCACGTTCCGGAAGGCGAAGTCTACGTCGCGACGGAAAGCCCGAAGGGTGAGTTCGGCGTCTATTTGGTCGCGGACGGCACGAACCGTGCCTATCGCTGCAAGATCCGACCGACCGGTTTCTCCCACTTGCAAGCAATGGACTTCATGATGAAAGGCCACATGCTCGCCGATACGACGGCCATTCTCTCGGCAATCGATATCGTGTTCGGGGAGGTGGATCGCTGATGGCTGGTCAGGGGTCCTTTGTTGACGACGCCGAGCAACGAGCCCGCTGGGAAGGGTTCCAGTGGACCGGGGAGAATGCGCGCAAAGCCAAGGAAGTGATTGCTCGTTACCCGGCTGGTCGGCAGGTCTCAGCGGTCATTCCGCTACTTGACCTCGCACAGCGCCAGGTTGGCGCCGAAACGAATACGCAGGGCTGGCTTCCAATACCGGTGATGGAGTTCGTCGCAAAAGAGCTCGATACCTCCTACATCCGAGTGCTCGAAGTTGCGACTTTTTACACGATGTTCAACCTGCACGAGGTTGGTCGTTTCCATGTCCAGGTGTGCGGTACGACGCCGTGCATGCTGAGGGGCTCGGACGACGTCTTCAAGGCGTGTTACGCGCGAGGCCTCAAAAAGGGCAAGACGAGCGAGGATGGGCTATTCACGCTGACGGAGGTCGAGTGCCTCGGCGCCTGCGCGAATGCACCCATGGTCCAGATCAACGATGACAATTACGAGGATCTTACCGAGGAAAGCATGGGCGCAATTCTCGATGCGCTCGCGGCGGGACAGATGCCGAAACCAGGTCCCCAGGTAGACCGGCAGACCAGCTGCCCGATGGGCGGCCCGACGACACTCAAGAAGATGGCCGAGCGCAATTACGACTATCGGTCGCAATGGACCGCGACGGCGGAGGAGGGCGCGCAATGATTGGTTTCATCGTTGCTGCCATTCTCGCGATCCTCTTCATTGGGATTGTTCTCAAGATCATCAAGATCGCGGTGATCCTTGCACTGTGCGTTGGCCTTTACCTCTTTGCTCAGAACAAGTTCGGGACGAAGCGGCTGAAATGACGATCCTTGCCATCCTCGTCGCGGTCGTACTCGCGTTTCTCGCGTTCCAGTTCATCAAGGGCGTGATCAAGTTCGCCGTTCTTGCCGTCATCGTCCTGTTCGGTCTTTTCATTGCTCACCAGGCAGGGGCGTTCTGATGGGCTACACCGGGCCACTTGCGGACAAGGACCGCATCTTTACCAACCTGTACGGTTTCCAATCGCCCTATCTGGCGGCGGCACGCCAGCGTGGCGACTGGGCCGATACGAAGGCACTGTTCGGTATTGGCCAAGACGGCATCATCGATCGCATCAAGGCGTCGGGCCTGCGCGGACGTGGCGGCGCGGGTTTCCCGACGGGTATGAAGTGGAGCTTCATGCCCAAGGAGCCAAAGCCCGGCAAACCCAATTTCCTGGTAATCAATGCGGACGAATCCGAGCCCGGGAGCTGCAAGGACCGGGAAATCATCCGGCACGATCCGCACAAGCTGATCGAAGGCGCGTTGATTGCCAGTTTCGCGATGCGCGCACGCGCCGCCTACATCTACATTCGTGGGGAATTCATCCAGGAATCCCGCGTGTTGGAGCGTGCCGTTGCCGAAGCTTATGAGGCGGGCCTGATTGGCAAGAACGCGAGCGGCACCGGATATGATTTCGACCTGTTCGTCCACCGCGGCGCCGGCGCTTATATCTGCGGCGAAGAAACGGCGATGCTCGAGAGCCTCGAGGGCAAGCAGGGTAAACCACGCCTGAAGCCGCCGTTCCCGGCAGGGGCCGGACTCTATGGCTGTCCGACAACAGTCAACAATGTGGAATCGATCGCGGTCGTTCCAACCATCCTGCGACGGGGCGCGGAGTGGTTCGCGAGCATCGGCCGCGAAAAGAATGAAGGCACGAAGCTTTTCCAGCTATCCGGCCACGTGAACACGCCGTGCGTCGTCGAGGAGTCGATGGGGATCAGCTTCCGCGAGTTGATCAGCCGTCACGGACATGGCGTGCGGGGAGGCAAGAATGCCGACGATTTCAGCAACTTGCTTGCCGTTATTCCGGGCGGATCTTCGGTTCCGCTGGTTCCGGCGAACGAGATTCTCGATGCACCGATGGACTTTGATGGCCTAAAGGCGCTTGGGAGCGGGCTCGGAACGGCAGCAGTCATCGTCATGGACAAGTCCACGGACGTCGTGCGCGCAATCAGCCGCATCAGCTATTTCTACAAGCACGAGAGCTGCGGCCAGTGCACGCCTTGTCGCGAGGGCGCGGGATGGATGTGGCGCATGATGGAGCGGCTTCGCGAGGGCGACGCCGAGGTGCAGGACATCGACAAGCTGCTTGACGTTACCAAGCAGATCGAAGGCCATACGATCTGCGCGCTTGGGGATGCTGCAGCCTGGCCGATCCAGGGATTGATCCGGCACTTCCGGCCCGAGCTCGAGCGCCGTATTGCCGAGCGGGCGGCCCGGCAAATGCTCCAGGCGGCCGAATGAGCCTGCTGCTTTCCTTTGCGCTTGGCGCGGCAGCCGCGGCCGGGGCCGATCCTGCCGACAACGCGCTTGCTATCTCGCCGCGCCAGATCCACGCGCTGGTCGCGGAATATGCCGACTGCATCGTCAAGAATGAGCGTCGCGCTGCCGAGGACGCCATTCTCAAGGACGTGAGCGACAGGGAATTCCACGATGACTACCCTCAGCTCGTTCAAGAACTTTGCATTCCCAATGCGCGAAGCCAGGATGTGCAGATCGACTTCACGCCGAGCGAGATGCGCGAGGCCATTGCCGAGGCGCTCGTGCGTCGCGAGTTCGCGAGTGTGCCGCCGCCAGTTCTTGACGACGTGCCCGCACTTTCACACCGCAGCGTTGCCGAAGTTCAGCCAGCAGCGAGTGCGCCTGCCTCTGAAATAGCGGCGAGCGAGCGTGCGCGCGCGGACGCTTACATCGATCATTTCGGCGAATGCGTGGTGCGGGTCGACCCGGCAGGCTCGAAGAGGTTGATCCTGACAGACGCGTTCACGGACGCGGAGGCCGCGGCCTTCAACGGGATGCGCACGGCTCTTGGAACCTGCCTTGCGGAGGGCAAGTCACTGAACTTTGGCAAGGCGGCGCTCCGCGGCTCGATCGCGATCAATTATTACCGGCTTGCAGTCGCTGCTCGGAACATGGCGCCCGGAGCAGCGCAGTGATGCTCATAATGACGCGCAAGGATTTGAAGGAGAAGGGCTCGAACGATGCCTAAGGTCAGTGTCGACGGCGTCGAGATCGAGGTGCCCCAGGGAGCGACCGTGCTCCAGGCCTGCGAGCTTGCCGGCAAGGAGATCCCGCGGTTCTGCTATCACGAGCGGCTTTCAATCGCGGGCAATTGCCGGATGTGCCTCGTGGAAGTGAAGCCCGGGCCGCCCAAGCCCCAGGCGAGTTGTGCGCTTCCGGCCGCCGACGGGCAGGAAATTCGTACCGACACGGCGATGGTCAAGAAGGCGCGCGAAGGAGTGATGGAGTTCCTCCTCATCAACCATCCGCTCGATTGCCCGATTTGCGACCAGGGCGGCGAATGCGACCTTCAGGACCAGGCGATGGCTTACGGCCGGAGCTTCTCGCGGTTTGAAGAAAACAAGCGGGCGATCGACGACAAATATATGGGTCCCGTCATCAAGACCGCGATGACGCGCTGCATCCAGTGCACTCGCTGCATCCGCTTCTCGTCCGAAGTTGCGGGTGTTCCCGAGATTGGCATGCTGTATCGGGGCGAGGACAGCCAGATCAGCTCCTACCTCGAGCGGACGGTTTCGACGGAGCTTGCCGGCAATCTCGCCGACGTGTGCCCCGTTGGAGCGCTGCTTCAGAAGCCGCAAATCTTCGAGATGCGTCCCTGGGAACTGCGTCACGTCCCCGGCATCGACGTCATGGATGCCGTTGGTTCGAACATCAGGCTGGACGTTCGCCAGCGGCAGGTGATGCGCATCCTCCCTCGGATCAACGAAGACGTGAACGAGGAATGGATAAGCGACAAGACGCGTCACCATGTCGACGCTTTCGTTCGCAACCGTCTCGATCGGCCGTGGGTCCGGGAAAAAGGCAAGCTGCGCGAAGCAAGCTGGCAAGAAGCCCTCGAGATCTTCGCTAAGTGGCTCAAGAAGGCGGGCAACAGGATCGCAGCAATCGCTGGCGACCTGCTCGACGCTGAGACCATGTATGCCGCGAAGAAGCTTGTTGAAGCCCAAGGCTCGAACTTGCTCGAAGGTCGACAGACCGGGCTTACGTACGACACGACGAACCTTTCAACGATTGCGTTCAACTCGACTATTGCCGGGATCGAGAATGCCGACGTGGTGCTGCTCGTCGGTTCGAACCTTCGCTGGGAAGCCCCGCTTATTGCAACACGCGTGCGCAAGGTCGCGCGCAAAGGCGGCAGGGTCTTTGCGATCGGGCCCGAAGTCGACCTGGGCATCAAGACGCAGTGGCTTGGCGCGGATCTGAAGCTGCTTGGCAAATTGCCGCGCGAAGTGACCGATGCGTTCGCCGCGGCCGAGCGTCCGGCAATCATCGTCGGGCCTGGCGCTCTTGCGGCGGGCGGACTTGGTGCGGCGCTTTCGCTGGTTGGTCCGCTGCGCCTTATCAGGGACGGCTGGAACGGCTTCAATGTCCTTCATACTTCGGCGTCGCGAATGGCGGGTCTCATCCTTGGCTTTGCCCAGCCCGGGGGCCTTTCCGACATCGAGGCAGCCGATCCGCACCTCGTGCTGCTCCTTGGTGCCGACGAAGTTCCGCAGGACAAGCTGAAGCGGGCCTACAAGGTTTATATCGGGCACCACGGCGACAAGGGAGCACGCATGGCGGATCTCGTGCTTCCTGGTGCTCTCTATGCCGAAAAGCACGGCACCTACGTAAATACCGAGGGGCGCGTGCAGCGCGGCGAAAAGGCGGCGTTCCCGCCGGGCGATGCTCGCGAGGACTGGGCGATCCTTCGGGCAGTTTCACAGCTTGCCGGTACTATTCTTCCGTTTGACAATTTCGACGAGCTGCGCGCGCGGATGATCGAGGAATATCCGCAGCTTGGCCGCGAGGGGCTCATTGAGCTCAACTGGTCGCCGCCGAGCCTTCCGACGAAAGCCGAAGGGACAATTCGCTACCCGATATCGGACTTCTTCCTGACCAATGCCATTTGCCGTGCAAGCCCAACGATGCGGCGGTGCTCGGAAGAGCTGGTCCAGGGTCTTCACTACGAGGAGGCCGCAGAATGACGGGCTTCTTCGTCAATCACGGCATGGAATATGGCTGGGCCTGGTTCATAGCCACGATCATCGGCATTCTCGTCATCGCGCTCCCGCTGATGCTTGCGGTCGCAATGATCATCTACGCCGAGCGCAAGATCTGGGCCGCCATGGCGCTTCGTCGAGGGCCCAATGTGGTTGGTCCATGGGGATTGCTGCAGAGCTTTGCCGACGGCCTCAAGGTCTTCCTTAAGGAAACGATCGTCCCGACCAGCGCGAACAAGGGGCTCTTCCTGATCGCGCCGATCGTGACCTTCACGGTGGCACTGATCGTCTGGGCCGTGGTCCCGTTCCAGGCAGGCGTGGTGCTTGCCGACGTCAATGTCGGTCTTCTTTATGTCCTCGCGGCAAGTTCGCTCGGGGTCTATGGCGTGATCGTCGCCGGCTGGGCGTCAAACTCCAAATATCCGTTCTTCTCGGCGCTTCGCGCGGCTGCCCAGATGGTGAGCTACGAAGTCTCGATCGGTTTCGTGCTGATCTGCGTCGTGCTTTATGCGGGCTCGTTCAACATCAGCCAGATCGTGATTGCGCAGACGGGCCATGGCCTTGGCATCGTCAATGCCTTTGGATTCAACCTGCTGCTGTTTCCGATGTGGGTCGTATTCTTCATCAGCTCGATGGCCGAGACGTTCCGCACGCCGTTCGACCTCGTCGAAGCCGAGAGCGAGCTCGTCGCCGGGCATCAGACGGAATATTCGTCGATGAGCTTCGCACTGTTCTGGCTTGGTGAATATGCCAACGTGATCCTGATGTGCGCGCTTAATGCCATCCTCTTCTGGGGCGGTTGGCTACCACCCATCAACTGGGCGCCGCTTTATTTTGTCCCCGGGATCATCTGGCTGTTTGCCAAGATGCTGTTCTTCTTCTTCTGTTTTGGGTGGGTGAAGGCGACAGTCCCGCGCTACCGCTATGATCAGTTGATGCGGCTCGGCTGGAAGGTCTTCCTGCCGTTGTCGCTTGTCTTCGTCTTTCTAGTTTCTGGATGGTTGATGGTCACTCGTTTTGGAGCCGGCGCATGATTGCTTGGCTCAAGGCATTCACTTTGTGGGATCTGGTGCGCGGCCATGCGCTGACGCTGAAATATTTCTTCAAGCCCAAGGCAACGATCAACTATCCCTATGAGAAGACCCCGCAGAGCCCGCGCTTCCGAGGCGAGCACGCATTGCGCCGGTACCCGAACGGAGAGGAACGGTGCATTGCCTGCAAGTTGTGCGAGGCGATCTGTCCAGCACTTGCAATCACGATCGAAGCGGAACCCCGCGAAGACGGAAGCCGCCGGACCACCCGTTATGACATCGACATGGTCAAGTGCATCTATTGCGGATTGTGCCAGGAAGCGTGCCCGGTCGATGCAATCGTCGAAGGGCCCAATCTCGAATTCGCGACCGAAACGCGCGAGGAACTGCTCTACGACAAGGCGAAACTGCTCGCCAATGGCGACAAGTGGGAGCAGGCAATCGCCGCTAATCTTGCCGCCGACGCGCCCTACCGATAAGCGCGCCGCAACAGGGTCTCCAGCTTGATCGCAATCCTCGCCTTTTACCTTTTCGCGGTGCTCACGGTCGCTTCGGCGATCGCGGTTATCTTTGCCCGCAATCCGGTGCACAGCGTTCTTTGGCTGATCGTCGCCTTCTTCAACGCTGCGGGGCTGATGCTTCTGCTCGGTGCCGAGTTCATCGCGATGCTGCTCGTCATCGTCTATGTCGGTGCCGTAGCGGTGCTGTTCCTGTTTGTTGTGATGATGCTCGACATCGACTTCGCGACGCTTCGCTCGGGCTTTTCGCGCAACCTGCCCTTTGGAATCATCATCGCACTTGTCCTTCTTGGCGAGATCATTGTCGCGAGCAGCGCGTGGCACGCCAGGCCGGTCCTTGGCGGCGGCCAAGTACCCGCGGCGAAGATTCCCAACATCGTTGCGCTTGGGCAGCTCCTCTACAGCCGTTACCTGTTCGCCTTCGAGATTGCGGGCCTCATCCTTTTGGTCGCAATGATCGGCGCGATCGTTCTTACGCATCGTAGCCGCCGCGATCGTCGGCCGCAGAAAATCTCCCGCCAGATTGCCCGCCGCCCGGACGAGGCGGTCAAGATTGTAAATCCGCCGGTCGGCGAGGGCATGAAGTTATGATTGGTCTTACACATTATCTGATCGTCGGAGCCCTGCTGTTCACGATCGGCGTCCTCGGTATCTTCCTCAATCGGCGCAACGTGATCCTGATGTTGATGGCGATCGAGCTCATTCTCTTGGCCGTGAACATCAACCTCGTGGCTTTCTCCGCGTATCTTGGCGATCTTACAGGCCAGGTCCTCGCCATGTTCGTGCTGACCGTAGCGGCTGCGGAAGCTGCGATTGGCCTTGCGATCCTCGTTATCTTCTTCCGTCGTCGCGGTTCGATCGCGGTCGACGACGTCAACCGGATGCACGGCTGATGCACCCAATACTCTTCATCGTTTTTCTGCCGCTCGTCGCCGCCATCATCGCTGGGCTGTTCGGTCGCTGGATCGGCAAGACCGCTTCGAAAGTGGTCACCACCGGTTCTCTCTTCATCGGTGCAATCCTCAGCTGGCCGATCTTTCTCCATTATATCAGCGGGCATGCTGATCCAGTCGTCGTGCCGGTGCTGAAGTGGATCCAGTCCGGAACGCTGAGTGTGGACTGGGCATTGCGGCTCGATAGCCTGACGGCGGTGATGCTGGTCGTGGTGACGACGGTCTCGAGCTTCGTCCACCTCTACAGCTGGGGCTATATGGAGGAGGATCCGAGCCAACCCCGCTTCTTCGCCTATCTTTCGCTGTTCAGTTTCGCGATGCTGATGCTGGTGACGGCCAACAGCCTGGTGCAGATGTTCTTCGGTTGGGAAGGCGTCGGACTGGCGTCCTACCTGCTGATCGGCTTCTGGTACTACAAGCCGTCGGCAAACGCTGCAGCGCTCAAAGCATTCGTCGTCAATCGCGTCGGCGATTTCGGCTTCAGTCTCGGCATCTTTGGCACGTTTCTCGTGTTTGGAACCGTGTCCATCCCCGCGATCCTTGCCGCAGCCCCCGCCATGGCCGGCTCGACGATCGGCTTTGCCGGGATGCGCGTCGATACGATGACCGTTCTTTGCCTGCTCCTGTTCGTTGGTGCGATGGGCAAATCGGCACAGCTGCCGCTGCACACATGGTTGCCCGACGCAATGGAAGGCCCAACGCCGGTTAGCGCGCTGATCCATGCCGCGACGATGGTCACCGCGGGCGTGTTCATGGTCTGCCGTCTCTCGCCGATGTTCGAGACGAGCGAGACCGCGCGCAACGTCGTGACCTATATCGGTGCGGCTACCTGCATCTTCGCGGCGACGATCGGCTGTGCCCAGAACGACATCAAGCGAGTCATTGCTTATTCGACCTGCTCGCAGCTCGGTTACATGTTCTTTGCGGCTGGTGTCGGTGCTTACGGCGCGGCGATGTTCCACCTCTTTACGCACGCCTTCTTCAAGGCGCTTCTGTTCCTCGGCGCGGGCTCGGTGATCCACGCCATGCACCACGAGCAGGACATGCGTTATTATGGCGCTCTTCGTAAGGAGATCCCGGTTACCTTCTGGGTCATGGTTATCGGCACACTTGCGATCACCGGCGTTGGCGTCGACGTTGGTGGCGGCATAGGCTTTGCCGGCTTCTGGTCAAAGGACGCCATT
>DASRBJ010000307.1:0-4244 GCA_035653695.1 Sphingomicrobium sp. | reverse complement strand
TCACGCGGCACTCTCCAACACTCTTCGCGCAACAGGAGCGCGCAAGCGCTCGACGATCGACAGTAGCTCGCGCGCACGGTGAGCGCAGGTATGCCGCTTGCTGATGGTCTCCAGACCGTAGCGCGACAGGGCGGACCGAAGCTCCGGGTCGTTCTTGAGATCACGCAGCGCCTGCGTCATTTCCGCGCTGCTTCGAACCATGAGAAAATCCTGGTCGACGCGGAACAGGTGCTCGCAATCGTCCCACGGCGCAGAAACGAGCGGAATGCCGCATGCGAGTGCCTCGAACACGCGGATAGTTGGAATTCCGGGAAGAAGGTTTGTGTAGAATCGCCGCGGCACGTGAACGGTCGCCAAGCGCGTGCCAAATAGCTTCGGCGCATCGGCGTTCGCTATCCATCCATGATAATGAGCACCAAAGGCGGCGAGCTTGGCCTGCGCCTCATCGGGATAGCGGACACCGTATATGTCGAGCGCCAGACCAGCGTCACGTGCTGGCCGCAGAAGGAATTCGACGATTTCTTCGCTGCGTTCGCCATCACCCCAGTTGCCGACCCAGACGATTCCGTTGCGCGTGAGCGGACGTACTGGCGGATGGAACCGCCGCGTGTCGGCAGCTTCGTGCCAGACATAGACGCGATTTCCCCAACCCCACCGTTCGTACACTCTTGCGAGCGTCGAACCGAAAGCGAGCACGCCGTCATACGACCCGAGATCGTAGGCGCGCATTTCCTCGGGAGCCGAAACGGCGCGGTGGTGGGTGTCGTGAAATAAGAGCGTGAATCCACCGCCGCGTGCACGCAGCCGTCCAATTGCGGAAACGAGTTCCGGATCGTTCCATTCGTGAACGATCACGAGATCAGCTCCCCACGCCTGAGCAGCGCCTTCTTCGGGGCGACTGTAAGTGCGCGAGCTCAACTCGGGATAGGCATTACTGAATGCTTGCAGCGCTTCTTCGCCATGATCCTTGACGAGGTTCGTCACGCTCCATGCGTTTTCAGGTTCGAGAACGCGCACATCGTGACCGAGCGCAATCAATTCGCGCAGCACGCCTCTTAGAAAATGTGCATTCCCATGGTTCCAGCAGGAACGAAGCGAATGGGTAAAGTAGACAATCCTCACGCCGCACCGGCCAATTCGACGGGCGCGCTCGAGCCAATGACGCGCGCATAGATTTCGGCCATGCCGCGCGCCATTCGAGTGGGCGTGTAGTGAGTGGCGCGTGCAGCAGCGAGGCGCCCAAGCTGCTCGCGCTCGTCCGCATCAGCCATTATGTCACCAATTGCCGACGCGAACGCCTCCGGATTGGTCGCAGGAACGAAGACTGCTGCTCCGCCCCACATTTCCCGGTGGGTGGCAATATCGGAAAGTACGAGTGCACAGCCCGCCTGCGCGGCTTCCAGAACGGAGAGACCGAAAGGCTCGTAAAGCGCAGCTGACGCATAGATGGGACGTGCCGCATAGAGGCCTGCAAGGCGCGCCTCGCTGAGCATGCCAAGTGGTTCCATGTGACGAACGCTGGCCTTGGTGCCGTTTGGCCCTTCCAGCGGACCCGCCGCCTGAAAGGGAGTGTCGACCATGCCCGCGGCGGCGTCCAACGTGGCCACGTTTTTTCCCTCGTCCCAGAGTCTCCCGGCAGTGAAGACGAAGCCGCCCTGCGGAATGGCGCGGGAGGAAAGAGGGGTGCGCCCGTTGTGAACGGCAATTGCGGGCGTCCCGTAGATTCGTGTCGTGTCGGCCGCAAAGGCAATGCTCGGCGCGACAATCGCTGAAGCTCGTTGAAGACCCCTTTGAACGAGGGTGCGCCGCCATTCGAAGTCAGCGGGGAGAGTGGTTCCTTTGACCGCTTCCCACCAACTCGCAACGCAGCTGTGTTGAAGCGCGACGCAGGGTTGGGCAATTTCTGTACTTGCAAGAAGAGCAGCGCTGCTTGTCTGAACGACGTCAACGCCTTGCTCATCGGCAAGGCGCGCAAGTTCCACACCGGCACGAGCAAGCGCCGACGAATCATTCGCGAGCCATTCGAGCGGCAAGCTAGTTTCGATAAGCTTGAACCCATTCGCCTCGTCGCGTTGCTTGCGATCAGGCGGAGGGCCAGCCACTGCAAGCACGGTCTCAACGCCAAGAGCCAGCAGCGCGCGCGCAAGCTCGATGCTGTAAACCCAGACCCCTCCAACTGCATCCGTAACCAGGAGGAGACGCAGCGCACTCATTCCGCTGCGCTCGCAAGCTGGGCATGAAGCTCGATTTGCCGCTCGCTCGCAAGCCATTCGGCAAGCTTCTTGACGCCCGTCCGCCAGCCAGAAGCGGGCGGAAGCTCGAGCGTCGCTCGAGCAGCCGACGTGTCCGCAACGAACCAGCGTTGATCGCCCGGCCGCCAATCTTCAAACGTGAGCTCGATCCGCCGTGCGGTAATCATGCGCATCTCGTCGATGAGTTCGAGCAAGCTCACCGCATTTTCGGGCCCGCCGCCGAGGTTGAAGGCGCATCCTTGGACACGTTCGATATTCTTGAGCGCGGCAACGTACGCGTTAACGGCATCGCTGACGTTGAGAATGTCACGGACCTGCCGTCCATCACCATAGATCGTAATCGGCTTGTTCTCGAGGGCACGAATGAGAAAATGCGCAACCCAGCCCTGATCTTCCGTCCCCATCTGCCGCTGTCCGTAGATGCAGCTCATTCGGAATACGGCCGTCGGAATCCCGAAGCTCCGTGCATAATCGAGGACATATTGATCGGCAGCGCCTTTCGAGCACCCATAGGGAGTGTGAAAATCGAGCGGACGCGATTCGGAAATACCGCGCCGTTCGGCAAAAGCCTTGGGTTCATACCGGTCGTGGAGAGTTTCGAACTCGATGTCGGCAAGATCCCCATAAACCTTGTTCGTCGAGGCAAAGATGACGGGCACGCGTTCCGAACGAACCCGGATTGCGTCGAGCAGGTTGATCGTTCCACGAACGTTGATGTCGAAATCCTCGCGCGGATCGACGAGGCTGGTGGTCACAGCGACCTGTGCGGCAAAATGGAAAACGGCCGCCGCGTCCGCGGCCGCGCGCGCGAGCTCATCCTCGTCACGAACGTCCCCGAGGACATGCGTGATTCGGCTGCCGTGCCGTTCTCTCAGCCATGCAAGATTGCGCTCCACACCGGCACGCGCGAGAGCGTCATACACAATAATCTCGTGGCCATCCCCCGCAAGTCGATCGGCAAGGTTCGACCCAATGAACCCGGCGCCCCCGGTTATCAGGATGGGACGGCTAAGATTCATGCGACCAGTCCCTTTGCTTCAAGCTCGGCGCGCGCTTGGTCGACGCGATCATGGGCTTCTTGCTCCGCCACCCAACCAGCAAGTTCAGCAAGGCCTTCTTCGAAGTCTTTCTCGGCTACAAATCCAAGCGTGTCCGCGGCCTTTGTGCCGTCACAGAAGCAATGGCGAATGTCGCCTACTCGCGACTTGCCGAAGATTTCGGGTTCGATCTGCTCGCGGTTCATTGCGCGGGCGATCGATTGCGCGACTTGCTTGACGCTGCGGTCCTGGCCCGAACCGATATTGAACACTTGGCCCGCTGCGCGCGGATGAACAAGCGCCTCGCAAAAGGCACGCGCGACGTCGCCCACGTAGACGAAGTCGCGCCGTTGCTCGCCGTCCTCGAAAATGACTGGGCGCTGACCGTTCGCGAGGCGCGACGAGAAGATCGCGAGAACGCCGGTGTAGGGGTTCGAGAGAGCCTGGCCCGGTCCGTAGACATTGAACAGACGCAGGCACACGCCCTCCATGGCGTAGGCCTCGGTCATGATGAGCGTCTGGCGCTCCTGCACATATTTACCAAGCGCGTAGATCGAGGCGAGGCTCGGCTGCTTCCACTCGGGAGTCGCGACGGGAACGAGCGGGCGCCCTCGCGCATCGAGCGGATCCCAGCTCTGGCTTTCCGCCAGTCGGGGCTTGCGCTGCGCGTCCTGGACTAGATTACCGTCCTCATCACGATAAAGCCCCTCCCCGTAGATGCTCATCGAGGAGGCAGTGACGACGCGGCGCACCGGATGATCGATCAGTGCTTCAAAAAGGACGGCAGACCCTGTCTCGTTGACGGAGGTATAGCGTTCCACCGCGTACATCGACTGGCCAACACCGACCTCCGCAGCGAGGTGAACGACACTGTCGACACCTTTAAGCGAACGAGCGACGACATCCTTGTTGCGAACATCACCGACAATTAATTCCGCGTCGTCGGGGAAATCCT
>DASRBJ010000306.1:0-4518 GCA_035653695.1 Sphingomicrobium sp. | reverse complement strand
GCACTGCCGGCGTTTCTTCACCGCTTGGACCGGTGATTGCAAAAGCGGCGATGTCGCCAGACTTGAAGCCGGGCAATTGCTCAACGGCCCATTCGATGTCCTGCGGCCAGTGGTTGCGCCCGTTGATAATGATCATGTCCTTGGCGCGGCCGACAATGAAAATGTAGCCTGAGGAAATGTAGCCCATGTCGCCCGTATCAAGCCAACCGTCCGCCGACAGGCAGGCGCTGGTTGATTCCGAATCCCGGAAATAGCTGTGCATCACCGAAGCGCCGCGCACATAGACCTTGCCTATTCCCCGCTCGGGAAGAATTGAACCGTCGGAATCGCGGATTTCGATCTGCATTCCAGTGACGGGCTTTCCGCAATTGACGACGGCGCGATAGCGTCGCGGCCGCTTGGTATCGGGGGCGCCGCCAGACAGCTCGGTTTCCTCAACAAGCTCGAGGCGGATTCCTTCGCCCGGCGGCATCAGGGACACGGCAAGCGTTGCTTCGGCAAGACCATAGCTTGGGCAGAAGGCACTCGCCTTGAACCCTGCAGCATCAAAACAATCGACGAACGCCTGCATGACGTCCGGCCGGATCATGTCAGCGCCATTGCCCGCAATGCGCCACCGTGAGAGATCGAAGCGGTCCTCCGCTCTCGTTTGCGAACTCATTCGGCGTGAGCAGATGTCGTACCCGAACGTCGGCGAGTAGCTGACCGTTGTTCCGGGATTGCGCGTGATCATGTCGAGCCATGCGAGCGGCCTTCGCGCAAAATCCTCGGTCTTGAGATAGTCGACGGACATCTGCAGCGACATGGGCGACAGGAAACAGCCGACGAGACCCATGTCGTGGTACCAGGGAAGCCATGAAACACAGCGGTCGGTCTCGACCACCTGCAAGCCGATCCCGTGCGCGCGAAGATTATCGAGGAGCGCGTGGTGCGTTACCGCGACGCCGTGCGGGAAGCGCGTCGACCCGCTCGAATATTGAAGATAGGCAATGTCGTCCGGTTTCGCCGCTGGAAGCTCGCCGCTCGCCTGTTCGACATCCGTCAGTGAATCCCAAGTGCGCGATGGCACGCCAGCTTTTTCCGCGGCCTCCTTCCCGAATTGCGCGAGCTCAGGCGGATAGAGGAACATTGCGGGGTCACAGCTTCCCAGTTGCACGCCAAGCTGGTCGACATAAGCTTCCCGTCCACCAAAGCTCGTTGGCAGCGGAAGCGGAACTGGCCACGCACCAGCATAGACCGCGCCGAAGAACGTCGCGGCAAATTCAGGTCCGGTCTCGGCAATGAGAGCAATTCGTTCGCCGGGCTTGATCCCAAGCCTGACGAATCGGCGGGCGACCGCCATTGCATCCACGCGCAGTTCGGAAAAAGCGTAGGCACGCGTCAGCGTGCCACGAGCATCGTGGAAGTTCAGACCTCGCCGACCACGCGCGGCATAGTCGAGCGCTTCACCAATCGTGCCGAAGTCGGCAAGACGGCGAGGAAGACTGTCGAGCGTTGGTGTTGCGCCTGCGGGCGCGAGCTCCTTGGTTACCGACGTATTGCGCTCGAGCACGCAGTTCATTCCCTGCCTGTTTCCATCCCTTTGACTGCACGACTTGCGGCAGCCGCTTCCCCATTGGCGAGGCACTGTGGCACAAAAACGGCGTCATGACACTCACCAACATTCGACGTAAGGGTAGACAGCTGAACGACAGCAGTCTGGCAGAACTCGCGCTTGCCTATGTCGGGAAATATGCAACCAGCCGAGCGAAGCTTCGCGCTTACTTGTCGAGGAAGATCCGCGAACGCGGTTGGGACGGTAGCAAGACACCCGATCTCGACGCGCTTGCGAACCGCCTTTCCGAACTCGGCTATGTCGACGATGCCGCCTACGCCCTGGGCAAAGCACGTTCGCTCGCGGCGCGCGGCTTTGGGAAGAGGCGATTGGCCGACAAGCTTCGCGTCGACGGAATAGACGAAAGCGACCGCGCCGCCGCGGATGCGCACGCCGACGACCAGTCACTCGACGCGGCCTTGCGCTTTGCCGAGCGGCGGCGACTTGGTCCGTTCGCTTCCGTTCCGGCTGATCAACAGCAGCGCCAGAAATGGATCGCCGCAATGGTGCGCGCCGGCCACGACATGGCCATCGCTCGAGCGATTGCCACTCTTCCTCCCGAGCCCGATGCGGATGCGAAAGCGCTCAAGGAGCGCTTATATGTGCGCTAACCTAACATGGATTAAGAGATTCGCCGTAAAGTCGGTTTGCCGACAAAGACACACATGTTAATAGTGCTTCGATGGTGCGTAGCTCAGTTCTTCTTGCCGACGGGGGCAATGACCACACGATGGAGTCGGACGATCACTCGGGCGCGCCCGAGATGGAGCCCATCACTGGCCGAGTGAAGTGGTTCGACGCGACGCGCGGATTCGGTTTTCTCGTCAGCGATCAAGTTGACGGTGACGTACTCCTGCACTTCAGCGTGCTGCGCGAGCACGGACGGCGGAGCGTACCCGAGGGCGCACTCATCGAGTGTGTTCCAGTCCGCCTCGAACGCGGCCTCCAGGCAAAGAAAGTGCTTTCGATCGACACATCATTGGCCTTGCCGCAGCAACCGCGCTCGTCCATGCCGTCCGGCGAACGCGCGGATCGCAAGGCACTTGCGGAAAATGCCGGAGCGTTCGAGCCGGTGGAGGTCAAATGGTTCAACCGCGTTCGCGGCTATGGTTTCGTCAAGCGGCCCGATTCATCGGGCGGCGAGGACGTGTTCGTCCACATGGAGACGGTGCGGGTGTCGCATTTGCCCGAACTTCAGCCAGGGCAGCTGCTCGAGGCGCGGATTGCACCAAGCAGCAAAGGACTAACGGCGGTCGAACTGCGCGCACCCGACGCATAGCCTTAGGAGCAGCGGGCGTCATCGCGCTTATCGCCTGCAACCGGCAGGCCCCCGCCGAAACAGCCGCAGTCCAGGATCCGGCCACCCAAAGCACCGCTCCACGCGCTGAGCAGCCTCAGACATCGCCAACGGAAGATCCGCCGTCCGAGCGAATCGATGCGCAGCCGCAGACAGGACTTCGCGAAGTGCCATTGACCATTCACTCGAAGACCGGTGCCCACCATTTCACGGTCGAGATTGCCGCGACTCCGGAGCAGCAGGAGCGCGGCCTCATGTTCCGCAAGTCAATTGCGCCCGACCGCGGCATGATATTCCCTTACCAGCCGCCGCAGGAAGTTGCGTTCTGGATGAAGAATACGCTCATTCCGCTCGATATCGTCTATATCCGCGCCGATGGTACCGTTGGTCGCATCGTCAATGCCGAACCCATGGACATTACGCCACTTCCGTCGGGTGAGCCCGTCGCCCTCGTCCTCGAGATCGGCGGCGGACGCGCCGCGCAGCTCGGAATCAAGGAGGGCGACAAGGTGAGCTGGCCGCACTAGCTTGCCTCGTCCGGAGCGAGGCGGCTAAGGCGCACTCATGGGTTTCTGGTCGAGAACATTCACCTGGTGGAACGGCGCGACGTGGGGAACGGCGCTATTCACGCGCCGATTCGGCAATGAAGTCGGACGCGACGAAGCGGGCAACGTCTATTATCAGGACAAGAAGCATCCGGACCGGCGCTGGGTGATCTATAACGGGTCCAATGACGCGAGCCGTGTTGGTCCTGGCTGGCAGCTATGGCTAAGGGGCACGATCGACGACGTGCCCGAAAAGGCGCTTCCCCCGGTCCGCAAGTTCCAGAAGACCCCGACTCCGAACCTCACTGGCACCATGGAGGCGTTCAGACCGGATGGTGCGCTCGGCTCAGGCAAGCTTCGGCCCGCTTCGACCGGCGATTATGAGCCGTGGATCCCAGAATAAGCGTGAAGGCGCCGCCGGCATCCCTTTTGATCGCGCTTGCGCTCGCCTCCTGCGGCAAAGGCGCGCCTGAGCAGAATGCGCCACTTCCGGTGGCCCGGCAGGTTGGTTCGACGGCGAACGGGCAGGGCGGCGTTACGCCAATGCCTCAGCGCACCGCCGTTCTTGGAATTCTCAACAAGCGCAATGGCATTGTCCAGAACGTGACGCTCCATCCCGGCCAATCCATTCGCTGGAAGGACGTGATCGTGCGCCTGCGCGCCTGCGAGACAACTGCGCCGTGGGAAGATGAGAAACTCACCGGAGCCTTTGTCCAAGTCGACGTTGAGCAACCCGACCGGACCTGGTCACGCATATTCTCGGGATGGCTGTACAAGGAATCGCCGTCACTCAACGTCGTTGAGCACCCGGTCTACGACGTTTGGCCCAAGAGCTGCGCGATGACATATCCCGCCGGGCCGCCCGCGCCGGCGGCACCGGCAAGCTCGAGCAACCGGTCGAGCGCCGAAAAGTCTGCAGGAGCGTCCGGAGTCCGGCCAAGTGCTTCCACGAGCGCGCCAGCGGCGGGAAGCCCAACAGCAGCGCCTCGGCCAAGCGCCGCCGACAATAATGCAACATAGGTCTCGCGAGGGACGCTGACGGCTCCGAGCGACGCGAGGTGCTCGGTCATGAACTGGCAGTC
>DASRBJ010000305.1:0-3198 GCA_035653695.1 Sphingomicrobium sp. | reverse complement strand
GAGGTTGCGGCGATCATGACTTGCGCCGCGGGCATACCTGCATGCTCCATCGCTTCCATTTCAAGCCAGTTCTGCCCATGCGGGAAAACGCCAACGTCGCCACCCATGCAAATCTTGACCCCTGCGTGAACGGCCATTTGGAACGAGCGGCGATTTTCCTGAACGCTTTCCGGCGCCGGTTCGCGTCCGTTCCAAGCCTGGAAATAACGCGCATAGGCTTCTGAAGCACCGAGCGTTGGACAGAGAGCGATGCCGCGGTCGTGCATCATTTTGAAGACTTCGGGAGTACCACCGTAGCCGTGCTCGATCGTGTCGACGCCCGCGAGTGCCGCCCTTCGCATTCCTTCAGCAGTCGTCGCGTGCGCCGCGGCAAGCCGTCCCGCATCGTGCGCAACACTGACGCCGGCTGCCATTTCAGCTTCCGTCATTGTCGGCCGTGAAGGTTCGCCGGGGAGATAATGATAGTCGGCGTACATCTTGATGACGTCGGCGCCCGCGGCGATCTGGTCGCGCGCAGCCCTCGTCATTTCGTCGGCCCCACTGATCTCCTCGGCGCCCTGAGGAATTGCCACGCCGGGCTCAAATCCCTTGGGGCCGTAAGCGCCGCGCGCAACATTCGCCTTTGTCGCAACCAGAAGGCGCGGCCCAGGGATGATGCCCTGGTTGATCGCCTGCTTTAGGCCAACGTCCGCGTAGCCCGCTCCCTCGGTGCCGAGGTCCCGCTCGGTGGTAAAGCCCGCGTCGAGCGTTCGCCGCGCGTGCACTACGGCGCGTGCGGTGCGCAGTGCAAGAGGCTCATGGAGAACCTGATCATCCC
Organism: Sphingomicrobium sp.; assembly: GCA_035653695.1. Lineage (GTDB taxonomy): Bacteria > Pseudomonadota > Alphaproteobacteria > Sphingomonadales > Sphingomonadaceae > Sphingomicrobium. Next base: position 2,381 of record DASRBJ010000305.1, on the reverse strand, counting down.
ACTTCGTCTCGTTGTACGGGTGCAAGAACAAGTGCGAATGGCCCTCGATCAGTCCAGGGCCTAGCGTCTCTCCCGGAAGGTCGACGACCTTTGCACCTTGAGGAGCGGTGAGATGGGGTCCAACGGCGGCAATTCGGTCGCCTTCAACGAGCACCGACCAGCCATCGTGGGGCTGGGGATCAACACCGTCGAACACCCGGGCTGGGCGAAGGAGGACAGTGTCTCCCAAGGCGGGCGTTCCGAGGAGGACTGCGGCAATGAGCGGGATGAACTTACGCATGGCTACAGCGTAGAATCGAAAGGGGCGCCTCGGAAAGACCGAAGCGCCCCCGTCGCGACGAATTGCTGAAATTGCGATTACCGCTTCGAGAACTGGAAGCTTCGGCGGGCCTTCGCGCGACCGTACTTTTTGCGCTCGACGACGCGTGGATCGCGCGTGAGGAACCCTGCTTGCTTTACGATGGTGCGCAGTCCCGGTTCATAACGCGTTAGAGCTTGAGCAATGCCATGCTTTACGGCACCGGCTTGTCCTGAAAGGCCACCGCCGACGACCGTTGCAACCACGTCATATTGCCCTTGGCGTCCGGAGACGTCGAATGGCTGATTGATGACAAGACGAAGGGTCGGGCGCGCGAAATAGGTCTCCTGCTCGCGACCATTGATCACGATCTTGCCCGAGCCCGGCTTCAGCCACACGCGCGCAACCGCGTCCTTGCGTCGACCCGTCGCATAAGCGCGGCCATATTTGTCGAGCTGCTGCTCACGAACGGGTGCTGCCTCTACGGGCGGCCGCGGTGCCGGAGTTTCGATGCGAGTGGCATCGGGCTGTCCCGGCGCCGCAGTTGGAGCTGCTCCGAGCTGATCGGCGATCGATTCACGAGTGTCGGACATTAGGCGCCCACCTTGTTCTTGCGGTTCATCGACGCGACGTCGAGTGTTTGAGGATTTTGCCCGGCGTGGGGATGCTCGGTTCCGGAATAAATGTGCAGCGCGCGCATCTGGTCGCGTCCGAGTGGGCCGCGCGGAATCATGCGCTCGACCGCTTTCTCAAGGATCCGCTCAGGAAACCGGCCTTCGAGCACCTTGCCTGCGGTCACTCCCTTGATGCCGCCCGCGAAGCCCGTGTGTCTGTAATATACCTTCTGGTCGAGCTTTCGACCTGTGAACCTCACCTTGTCGGCATTGACGACGACGACATGGTCGCCGCAATCGACGTGCGGCGTGAAGCTCGGCTTATGCTTGCCGCGCAGGATATTCGCAATGATCGTTGCAACCCGGCCAACGACCAGCCCGTCGGCATCGATCAGGTGCCACTTCTTCTCGACCTCGGCCGGTTTGGCCGACTTCGTCGTTTTCATCAGCGCCTTCATGGCCTGAACCTCTTCCTAAATAGAAAAGCGGCACCGCCGGGGCGCCGCTGTCGCGCTCGCTATTTGCTTGCTGCTGCCGAAAAAGTCAAGCAAATCCGGACGTTTTTTGACGGGTAAAATAATACCACAAGCAGCCGTTCCCTACCCGTAACAAGTGGAACGAGGAGGTCCTCCTCGCCGTTTCAACAGCAACACCATAACAGGAGGAATGCCATGTACATCGGTCTTGGCGGTTTGCTGATCCTGATCCTGATTTTGTGGCTTCTCGGGGTCATTTAAGGCGGGCCGTTCACGGGAACGGCTGAAGAGTAGCAAGTAATGAAAGTGCCGCGTTTCGAGCAATCGGTCCGCGGCATTTTTCTTGGAAACTTCGCGGCACGAAGGAGCGCCAAAGTCTCGATCCGCCACCATTCGCACGTTCTGAAGGCGCTTCGTTGGCGGAGGTTTCCGCGGCTTTGAAACTGACCAAAATCAAGAACAGCCTTACGGCAATCTGCGGTTCAGAATCGCGCGATAATTTTCCAGGAGTTGGATCAACAGTAACTTCTGGAGGATGTTTTCGTGAGGAAGCTTCCTGCATTTCTACTCGCAGGTCTTAGTGCCGCAGCGCTTGCTGGAACCGCGACTGCCGCAAGCCGAAATGGTCATTTCTTGAACATTGCGCTCCCGGATGGCTCGACCGCTCATATTGAATATGCCGGTGACGTTGCTCCAAAGGTGACGATTGAGCCGTCGAAGGCTGTCGCTTTTGGTGATTGGGTGCCCTTTCCGGCATTCGCCAGCCTTGACCGCATGATGGAACAGATCGATCGGGAAACGCAGGCGATGCTGCGAGAGGCGCCGGTGAATGGCGTTGCCCCGATCGGCACTCCGGGCGCTTATGTCGCCTCATTTGGCAATTCGCCTGCCAACGTCACCAGCACGACGATCGTTTCCTACAGCAACGGCAAGTCCACTTGCACGCGGGAAACACAGACTATTTCGCAAGGACCGGGCAAGCCGCCAAAGGTG
>DASRBJ010000304.1:0-4789 GCA_035653695.1 Sphingomicrobium sp. | reverse complement strand
TGCCCTTCCGTCGATCAGGCGAGCTGTCATGTGATGGTTGGGCCCACTTCCATGAGGATCCCAGGAAGCACTTTCGACCTGATCACCGCAATGACGAGCAGCACGACAAGCGGCGAAAAGTCGATGCCGCCAAAGTCAGGGAGCATCCGCCGAATGGGGCGATAGAGAGGTGCGGTCATGCGATCGATCGCGACGACGACGCTCCGCACTGGCCCAGAGTGCAGATTGATCACGTTGAAGGCGATCAACCAGCTGAGGATCACCTGCGCGAAAATTAGGTACATCAGGACTTGCAGGATTACGTCCACGATGCCGATGAGCATGAAGATCATCGCAGCCGCTTAGCCGCCCGGCTTCTAGGGCGCAAACCTCTCCGGCTCAGCAACGGCAAGGATCACGGCGAAATCACCTGAACCATCAGACCATTCGGCAACTGGTGTCCAGCCGCCGGCGAGCAGCAGCACGCGTCCGCCACGGGGTCCATATTTGTGGCTATTCTCGACGTGGATCGACGAGCCTGCAGGAAAGAAGAAGCTGCGGTGCGCGACGCTAAATGCCACGTTGCGCAAGGCTACAAGATGAATTTCCACTCTCGACAGGATGTCGTTCCAGCGCGCTTCATGCCGAAATGCATCGACTGGAATGTTTCCGTCGAGCTCACGATTCATCCTTACAAGAAGGTTCAAGGTGAACTGGGCAGTGACGCCCTCCGGATCATCATAGGCATCGATCAGCCGGTGCACCGGCTTTACGCGATCCATGCCGATCAGAAGGTGCGAACCGGGTCCAAGCAAGCTGCGGAACTGGCGCAACAGGTCGGTTGCGCTCCACGGAACGAAGTTTCCGATGGTTGAGCCGGGAAAGAAGCCAAGCTTGGGCAAATGGTCGATGGCCGAAGGCAATGTGAATGGCCGCGCGAAGTCCGCGGTCACCGGGATGACTTCGATTGTCGCGAAACGATGCTGCAACTGGGCGGCATTTTGCTCGAGATAGTCGCCCGATATGTCCACGGGAACATAGGCGGCGGGCTCAACCCTCTCGAGCAGGATCGGCGTCTTGGTTTGCGAGCCGGCGCCAAACTCGATCACCGCGGCACCCTTCGGAATCAGCGCGGCGACCTCGTGCATTATGGAGTGGAAGATCGCGGTTTCTGTTCGCGTCGGATAATAAGCGGGCAGCCGCGTGATTTCGTCAAAAAGTTCCGAACCCCGCCGGTCATAGAGCCAGCGGGCCGGAATTGCCGGAACGGCCGCCGAAAGACCAGCAAGAACGTCATCGCGAAACGCGTCTGTCTGAAGATCAAGCGTCTTGAGCAAGACGAACGCCTGACCATTGCCAACGCGCCGTTGGCGGGAAGAAATTTCGATACGAGGCGCGGCTATGGCCGCGCGGAGTTGCGCAACTCGCGCCTTTAAGAACGATCTGCCCGCTCATGAACTTGCCATTATATTCGCCGACTGCCCCTTCGGCAGGCGCAAAGCCGGGATATGGCGAAAACGCGCTGTGCGTCCATTCCCACGTATCTCCGAAGATTCCTCCGCCTGCGCCCGGGACAACCGCGCCGCCGCTGTCCAGCTGGTTACCGACTGCGGGGTCGGCCGACGAGGCGAAGTCTTCCCATTCCGCTTCGGCAGGAAGTCGCGCACCGGCCCACCTCGCGAACGCATCCGCCTCGAAGAAGCTCACGTGCGATACTGAAGCCGCAGGATCGATCTCTCGTCTTCCCGCGAGCGTGAACTCGGTGCCGTCCGCATGCCAGTAAAGGGGAGCGGCGATATCCTCCTGCTGTACCCATGCCCAACCGTCGGCGAGCCATAGAACCGACGTCTTGTACCCCCCGTCATCGATGAAGGCGCGCCATTCGCTGTTCGTCACTCGGCGCGTGGCGATCTTGTGCCGAGGAAGGAAAACTCGGTGGCGCGGTTGCTCGCAGTCAAAGGCGAACTGCCCTCCGTCCGCTCCGACCTCAACCACTCCCTCTCGCCCGGCGTGCCATCCCATTGGCTCAACAGCAAAACATGCCGGTTCATGAAGGCGGCCAAAGACCGGCTCCAACGGGTTGGCAGCGAAGGTAGCGAGGATATCCGTGAGTAACAGCTCCTGATGCTGCTGCTCGTGATTCACCCCGAGCTCAACAAGACCAAGTGCGGCCGGCGAAAGGCAAGTCCACGCTCGCTCAAGGGCGCTTTCGACGTGCGCCCGATAGTCAAGCACCTCCTCCAGCGACGGACGGCTCAACATCCCGCGTTTGGGCCGCTCATGACGAGGTCCTTCACCGTCATAGTAACTGTTGAATAGAAAGGCCCACCGCTCGTCGAACGGTGTGTAACCGGGCACATGGTCGCGCAAAACGAAGGTTTCAAAAAACCAGCTGGTATGGGCAAGGTGCCATTTGGCTGGTGACGCGTCCGCGAATGGCTGAACCGTGGCGTCGGCGTCAGACAGTGGACTGGCGAGTTCGAGCGTCAGTTGACGCGTCGCAAGCAGCCGCGATCGAAGATCCTCCCGAGGCTCGGTGCGAGCAGTGGTTGCCATCGGCTTGCGCCTCTACAGCATTAGCGGCGCAAAGTCGCCTGACCTTAGTCCCGTGTATTGCCGGGCTTCCAAAGCACGTCGCCGCCTGCCGCCGCGGCAAGCATTCGGGCAGCAACAAACAGATGATCAGAGAGCCGGTTGAGGTAAGCGAGCATGGCCGGGTTCAGCCGCTCAACCTCGTTCAGCGCGACCGCCGCGCGTTCTGCTCGGCGAACGACCGTCCTTGCAAAGTGCAGTCCTGCAACAGCCGCGGAACCGCTCGGCAGAATGAAGCTGGTGAGCGGCGTAAGGTTCGCGTTCATCGCGTCGATTTGCCGCTCGAGCCGCTCAACCTGAGACGGGACAATGCGAAGTGCACCGTCGCTTTCCCCAGGCGTTGCAACATCGGCCCCAAGGTCGAACAAGTCATTCTGGACTGCCAGAAGCATGTTGCTGAGCTCATCGTCCCCGACGGCAGCGAGCGCCACTCCGATTGCAGCATTGGCTTCGTCTACCTCGCCGATGGCGACCATTCGCAAGCTCGATTTGCTCAATCTGCTTCCATCGACGAGTCCGGCGCTCCCCATGTCGCCGGTGCGCGTGTAGATCCGGTTGAGCTTGACCAAGGTTAATGACCGGCCGAGCTCGCGACCACGAGGATGAGGATCACGAGGATTACGGCAACGGCCTGGAAAAGAACTCGCCGCCGCATCCACATCTGCGACTGCTCGCCGGTCATGTCCTTGCCTGACGCCATCGCGATCACGCCGCGCACCAGAACGTAGACGACGGCCGCCATGGCAAGCAGGAGCAGGACGAGGAGCAGGATTCGCATCGGCGCCTATTTAGACCGGACCGAAACGAAAGCCAGCCGGTAGTTCGCCCCGGCGAAGCCGGTTGAGGAGTGATGGCCCATCGACCCCCGCCTCGCGCATGCCCTCGAGCGTTGGCGCACGATCGCGCTTGGCGAGCCTGCGACCATCGTCATGGGTGATGAGTGGATGGTGGAAATAGGATGGCTCGGGCAATTCAAGAACAGCCTGAAGCAGGCGCTGGACAGGCGTCGAAGCTCGAAGGTCAGCGCCGCGCACGACCATCGTTACCCCGCTCGAGGCATCGTCGATAACACATGAAAGATGATAGGATGCGGGCGCGTCCTTGCGTGCCAGAATAGCATCACCGATTTCCGTTTGCTGCGCCGTAAATTGCTGGCCATCCGCCTCGACCCATGTTGGCAATCCGGCGAGTTCCAGCGCCTTGGCCGCGTTGAGGCGCCAGCAATGCGGCGTCGTTGCCCGTCGTTGGGGGTCGTCGGGAAGCGCCCGGCAGGTCCCGGGATAGGAAACCGCCGCATGCCCGTGAGGAGCTGTTAGCGACTGGGCGATGTCGGCCCGCGTGCAAAAACAGGCGAACACCAATCCTCTCGATCTCAGTTCGTCCAGCGCTTCCTCATATCGGTGCGTGCGTTGTGACTGGACGATGACCGGCTCGTTCCACTCGAGACCGAGCCAGCGGAGGTCCTGATAGATGGCGTCAATGAACTCGGGACGGCAGCGGCTTTGGTCGAGATCGTCGATCCGAAGCCTGAACTGTCCAGTTCGTTGACGCGCCCAGTTGTGCCCGAGACAAGCGCTGTACGCGTGGCCCAAGTGCAACCGCCCGCTTGGGGAGGGTGCGAAACGCGTCACGGCCGTGAAGGTGTTGCTCAAAGGACTCTTGACGCTGACTCACCGAAAATGCTGTCATACACACGTCACACCGGGTTGGCATCCGGTGGGCAAGGGAAGATGGATCGAATGTCCCTCTCCTCCTTGAGTGCGACGGGGCCCGGAGAGCTGCAGTTCGGTTCGGTAGGAACGAAAGGCTGCTGTCTCTCGCATGTATCACCCTGAGCTCATCCGCCATCCCGAGAGTTGTCCGGCTTTGGTACTCAATGCCGACTACACTCCCTTGTCCTATTATCCCTTGTCACTCTGGCCATGGCAGACGGCGATAAAGGCGATGTTCCTTGAGCGCGTGGACGTGGTCGCGCATTACGAAAGAGAAGTTCACAGCCCGAGCATGGCGCTCAAGCTCCCAAGCGTGATCGCGCTGCGGGAATATGTTCGCCCAAATGAGTACCCCGCATTTACTCGCTTCAATCTGTTCCTCCGCGACCGTTTTCGCTGTGTCTATTGCGGTTCAAGCAAGGAGCTTACGTTCGACCACGTGGTGCCGCGTGCCCAAGGAGGGAGGACGATGTGGGAAAATGTCGCAACCGCGTGCGCACCGTGCA
>DASRBJ010000303.1:0-2470 GCA_035653695.1 Sphingomicrobium sp. | reverse complement strand
TCGTCATGGGGCACGACAAGGTGAAGAAAGCCGGTCATTCGGCAGACGGAGCAGTTGCAATCAAGCGCTTCGACTGGCGGCTCTTTCAAGCTCGCTTCGAAACGAACCGACCCACAATGGCACCCGCCTTGGACTTTCACTCTTCCCTGCTCCCATTGCTTTATCGACGGACGGACGCGTCAAACGAATCCCATCGCGAATAATCTTCGCTGGTAGAATGATCGAGCCTTGGTCCGCCGCTCGTCCGTTGCGCGAAGCGGCGAGTCGCGACGCTCAGTCAGTATAATGCGGCCATGGCCGTTGCAGCAGCTCTTCATAGTGAACCAACGCAGGCCGCGGTCCCAGCGGCACCGGCTTGCCGTTCCGAAACGCCCATTCGCCGCGGTCGCAATCTGCAGCGCGTACATAGCCATTGATATATAGACGCCGCTGGTGACTGGAGACGTTCTTCCCCGATCCATGCACTAGATATGGACTCCAGAGCGCGAGATCGCCTGGCTCCAGGACGACATCGACAGCGTCGGCGGAGGTTAGTCCGACCGCCGCGAGTGCATCATCGCTCATGGCCGTTCCCATCGCGAACTTGGAATCGTCCATCGAAAGATCACCGCGTAAATGGCTTCTCGGGATGAACTTCATGCACCCGGATTCGCGTGTGTGTGGATCGACGGCGAGGCCGGTTTGAACATAGGAAGTCGCAAGATTTCGGTAGGCGCTCGCCGGGCGGCGAAAGCGGCTATCCTGATGCCAGGCAAAGTCGCCGAGAAGTCCGGGAGCTTTCCAGTGCACCTGGTTGATGATCTGCTTTAGATCACACCCGACGAGCGGTTGGAGCAGGTCGACAAAGCGAGGGTCGAGCCGCACGCTGTTGAGTGTTGGCTGGTGGTAGGAAGGCCATTGCACCATCCGGACAAAAGGTTCGCTCGCTTCGCTTTCGCGCGCAACATTGTAGAAAAGATTTGCGTGCCGGAAGCACCGGCCATGGGCAACGCCCTCACGATAGAGCTGATCCAACGCGCAGGCGAGCTGCCTCACCTCCTCTTGGTCGAAGAACCCACGAACGACGGCATAACCTTCGCGCAAGTAATGAGCGACGTCCAAGCGCCCGCACGTGTTGCTTTCGGCGACTGACCGACGTTGCGGTGCCCCCATGAATAGTCTCCCCGGCCCCGTGCCAAGGAATACAGCAACTTATTGAAATTTGAATAACTTACTGTGGTTCCCGTGCCGCCAGCGTAGTCGCGAGCAATTTCCGGACAGCCCTTATCCCGCTGTCGTACGCGCCATGTGCGGTTGAATAGTCGGTGCGCGACACAGCCTCGCCGGCGAACACGATGCGATCATCACCCGCGTTCGCAAGTAGCTCTCGAGCCGCCGCAAAACCCGGGCAGGCATGGCTATAGCTACCCTCGATGAAGGGTTCATGCCCCCAGGACGACATCTGAAGAGCCTGAACGCGCTTTCGGAAACTGCTTCCCAAGAGTGCAGCAAGCTCGTCTATCGCAAAAGCCGCGGCGCCTTTTTCGCCCAGTTCTTCGAGCGTGCGGGCGCCATTGCCGCCGAAAAAACCCTCGACGACGGGGATACCCATCGGACGAAGGAAATAACTTCCCGTTTCGGAAGAGTGAGGATTTCCAACAAGATGCGCGTCAAAGGGAAATTCTTCCGGTTCGCTGAGTGCAAGGAAGAGCTTGTTAGCAAGCCCAAGAGGCAAATGTTCAGCGGCATCGAGAACTTCATCGATCGGCGGATCGAAGCGAATCCGCCAAAGCGTCGACGTGGGCACGGTGACAATCACGCGCTTGGCCTCGATCACGCCGCTTGACGTCTCGAGCTCAACGCGCTGCGTTCGCCGGCTGATCGCGGTCACGCACGTGTTGAGGCGGTGGTCGAATTTCTTCCCCAATGAGCACAGAAGATGTCCATATCCGTCAGCCAGGCGAAGATTCTGCGCGCTTGATGCGTTGTCGTAGGCGAGCCAATCCTCAACGGAAACGTTCGCGAGCGGCGCACCGTTGATGTAGCCGCAGATCGCTTCGAGCCACTGGTTCCACTTGCCGTTCGGCACAAGCGCGTCGGCAGCACGGTCGCTTTGCGGCGCGTCTTCGTTCATTCGATTTTCAAGCTGCTCGAACGCGGCAAAAGCCTCGTCCTGGTCGGCCCGAGACCAGCCAAGATCACGATATTGCCCAAACCAGTTCGTCCCTCGGCGGTCGATCTTCGCGCCAAGCCGCTCGGCTTCGACCCGCAGGCTGTTGCGTTCGGCCGAATGCATCCAGGTGCAGCCAAGATCGAGCCGGAACCCGTTCCATTCAATCGTGTACGCGCGCCCGCCGAGGCGGTCCTTCGCTTCGACGATCAGCGGTTCGACGCCCTGGGCATGCGCTTGTCTTGCAGCACCAATGCCTGCAGCCCCGCCACCGATGATGACGAGGTCACGAACAGAACTCACTCGACTGTGACGCTCTTT
>DASRBJ010000302.1:0-2940 GCA_035653695.1 Sphingomicrobium sp. | reverse complement strand
CTCGAGGCGCGCGGCATAACGCTCGTGCCGGTTGACGATGTTTGGGTGAAGGAAGTCGATCGCATCATCTTCGAAGAGCTCGCCGCCGGCCGGGTCGTTCGCGACAGCCAGCGCAAGCTCAAGACTCTGATCACGGAACTTTCCAAGCAGAAAGTCCAGGCCGTGGTGCTTGGCTGCACGGAACTCGTGCTCGCCGTCGACGTCCGCGCCAATGTTCTCCCGGTTTACGACACGACCGCCATCCATGCGCGTGAATGCGTCGAATGGATCCTTGCCGACGAGGAGCCCGCCCGCGTCGCCGCGTGACGCTGGATAGGCGCCCCTGCGCCGCCTAAATAGATTGCATGGACCGAACCCCGGCCGACCGTCCCGATCACCCGAGAGCCGCCGAGCGCTTCAACGAAGAGCAGGCGACCCATGCCGTGCGTGGAGCGGACCAGCCGGACCTCGAGCAGGGCATTGCCGCCATCCGCGAGGTGCTGAAGACGCTGCCTTCACGGCCCGGCGTTTATCGCATGCAGGATGCGCGCGGGGACGTGCTTTATGTCGGCAAGGCGCGAACCTTGAAGAACCGCGTGACAAACTACACGCAGGTTACACGCCTTCCCAAGCGGCTGCAGCGGATGGTGGCGCAAACTCGGTCAATGACCATCGTTACGACGCGAACCGAAGCCGAAGCGCTGCTCCTCGAAGCACAGCTCATCAAGCGCTTCCGACCGCCGTACAACGTGCTCTTGAGAGATGACAAAAGCTTCCCGTTCATCCTGCTTCGTGAAGATCACGCGTTTCCGCGCATTCAGAAGCACCGGGGCGCTCGTCGCATCAAGGGCCAATATTATGGGCCGTTTGCAAGCGCCGGCTCGGTCACGCGAACGCTGAACGCGCTCCAGAAGCTCTTCCTGCTTCGGAGCTGCTCGGACAGCTTTTTTGCGAACCGGTCTCGGCCCTGTCTTCTCTACCAGATCAAGCGCTGCTCAGCGCCTTGCGTTGGCCGCATCAGCGACGACAACTATCGCGAGCTCGTCGGCGAAGCGAAGGAGTTCCTCGGCGGAAGATCAACGGGCGTTCAGTCGCGCCTGTCGAAGCTCATGGCCGAGGCAGCGGAGCGGCGCGATTATGAACTTGCCGCCGTCTATCGGGACAGGCTTCGAGCATTGACCTACATCCAGGGAAGCCAGACCGTTCATGCCGAAGGTCTCGGCGATGCCGACGTCTTCGCGCTCGCGTGCAAGGCCGGGACCATGTCGATCCAGGCATTCTTCATTCGCGGCGGCCAGAATTGGGGTCATCGTGCTTTCTTCCCAGCCCACACCAGCGAAGTCCCCGAAGCCGAAGTCTTGTCGAGCTTCCTCGTCCAATTCTACGAGGACATGCCGCCGCCCAAGCGCATCCTCCTCGACCGGGAACTTGGTGACCGCGAGCTCCTCGAGGAAGCGCTCTCGGCGAGGGCCGAGCGCAAGGTCGTGATCGAAGTTCCGCAGCGTGGCGCTCGCGCCAGGCTCCTTGAGCAGGCCCGACGCAATGCCGAGGAAGCGCTCGATCGGCGGCTCGCCGAAACGACGACCCAGGGCAAGATCCTTCGCGAGCTTGCGGACACGTTCGAGCTTGGTGATGTCCCCAAGCGAATAGAGGTCTACGACAACAGCCACATCATGGGGACGAATGCGACGGGAGCAATGATCGTCGCGGGCCCCGAGGGGTTTCGCAAGAACAACTACCGCAAGTTCAACATAAAGCGTCCGGAGACAAAGCCCGGCGACGATTTCGCGATGATGCGTGAAGTCCTCGAGCGGCGATTTGCCCGCCTCGAGAAAGAGGATCCCGACCGGCAATCGGGCGAATGGCCGGATCTCCTGCTCATCGACGGCGGGAAGGGCCAGCTCTCCGCGGTGTGCGAGGTCATGGAGGACATGGGCGTTCACGACGTGCCGATCGTAGGTGTGTCAAAAGGCCCGGACCGGAATGCCGGCAGGGAGACATTTCATTTGCCGGGTGGCCGCGAAATAACATTGCCGCCCAACTCCGCCTTGCTGTTCTACCTTCAGCGTCTGCGTGACGAAGCGCACCGCTTCGCGATCGGAACGCACCGCGCGAAACGTGCGAAGAACCTCACGACATCGACCCTCGACGAAGTTCCGGGCATCGGTCCAAATCGCAAGCGCGCTCTGCTCATGCATTTTGGAACGGCGCGCGCGGTGAAGGGAGCGGCGCTCGAGGATCTTGAGAAAGCGCCGGGGATCAGCGGCGCAATGGCTCGGCAGCTCTACGATTATTTTCATCCACGCGGATGAGGAGCAGTACCAAGGCAATAGTCTGCGCGCTCCGCAACCATGGCGAGCATGGTGCAATTGTCCGGCTTCTTACGCCGGACCAGGGATTGGTTGCTGCCTATGTCCGCGGCGCGCGCGGGCGCCGGATGCGCCCGGTCCTCATTGCCGGTAACGTCGTCCAGGCCGAGCTTGCCGCGCGAACGGAAACCCAGCTGCCCCAGGCGAGCCTCGAGCTGATCCACAGCCGGGGTCCGCTCCTTGGCGAGCCGCTCCCGGCAGCCGCAATCGAATGGGCGACGGTCTTGACGGCAACGGCCTTGCCTGAAGCGCAGCCTTATCCTCGATTGTACGACGCCCTCGAGGCATTGCTCGACATGATCGAGGCTGCACCCTCGGCGAACGGCTGGGGTGCGATCCTCGTTCGCTATGAACTACTGGTTCTTGCCGAACTTGGCTTTGGACTCGACCTTGATCGCTGCGCCGTCACGGGCAAGAACGATGACCTCGTTGCCGTCAGTCCACGGTCGGGACGAGCGGTCAGTGCGGCTGAGGCCGAACCTTATGCGCGCAAGCTCTTGCCGCTCCCGCGGTTCGTACGCGAAGGTGGTGAAGCATCCTGGCCCGAAATTGCCGAGGGGATGGAGCTTACAGGGCATTTCCTGCTGCGTCA
>DASRBJ010000301.1:0-2145 GCA_035653695.1 Sphingomicrobium sp. | reverse complement strand
ATCTTCTTCGACTGGCACTCCAAACGGCCTGATGAGCGGCGAACCGGCAAGATTGCCGTCATCGCCGAGCGGCAATGCGACGGTGATTAGTCCGCCGTAACCGATGCGGCGGCGCTCGCTTACGGTCGAACCATCGGCCGGGAGGATGACGTCCCCATCAAGGACGAGCTGGCCGACTCGAACCTCATCGACTTTCTTCGCTTCGCCAGGCGCGAGACGAATGACGTCGCCATTCTTTTGGACGACCGCCTCCGGCACTCCATGCGAGAGCGCTAGCCGTGCCTGCTCCGCGAGATGGCGCGCTTCGCCGTGCACCGGGACAACGATCCTCGGACGAACCCAATTGTACATCTCGACCAATTCCGGCCGGCCTGGGTGCCCGGATACATGGACATGCGCCTGTCGCTCAGTGACGATCCGAACTCCAAGGTCGGAGAGCTGGTTCATGATCCGCCCGATCGCGACCTCGTTTCCGGGAATGATCCGCGATGAGAAGATGACCGTATCGCCTTGGCTGAGCTTTATGTCGTGCGTACCGGCGGCGATTCGCCCGAGAGCAGCGCGGGGCTCGCCTTGACCGCCAGTTGCGATGATTAGCGGTTCATCCCGCGGAAGGCGCATTGCTTCGTCGAAACTGATGATCTTTGGAAAATCGAGAAGATAGCCGGTAGCCTGAGCAACACGAAGGATTCGCTCGAGCGATCGTCCGGCAATGCACACTTTCCTGCCCGTCTCGACCGCAACCCGCCCGATCGTCTGAAGTCGAGCGGCGTTGGATGCAAAGGTCGTGACCAGAACGCGCCCCTTTGCTTCACTGACCTTGGCGAGAAGCCCGGCATGCACGCTTTCCTCGGAGCCCGACGGCAAGTCCTGGAAGACGTTCGTCGAATCACAAACCAGTGCCAGTACCCCCTCGTCACCAATTGCGCGGAGGGTCTGCGGGCTTGGAGCTTCTCCAATCACCGGCGTCTCGTCGATCTTCCAATCACCCGTATGGAAGACGTTGCCGAACGGCGTCTCGATCAGCACGCCATTGCCTTCGGGTATGGAGTGCGAAAGGGCGACAAAACTCACTCGGAACGGACCAAGCTCAACGGTTCCGCCGCGTGGAACGGTGTTGAGCTTCACCTGCCCAGTCAGTCCCTCCTCTTCGAGCTTCCCCGCAATCAGCCCGGCGGTGAACGGCGTCGCAAACAACGGCGCCTTGAGCTCGTCGGCGAGATAGGGAAGCGCGCCGATATGGTCCTCGTGCCCGTGTGTCAGAACGATCCCGGCAAGCCGTTGCTGCTGGTTTTCGATGAACTCGAGGTCGGGAAGGATCAACTCGACACCAGGATAGCTCGGATCAGCAAATGTAAGCCCGAGATCAACCATGATCCACTGCCCACGGCAGCCATACAGGTTGACGTTCATGCCGATCTCGCCCGAACCACCGAGCGCGACAAACAGCAGCTCTTCACCCGGGATCATTTCGCGCCGCTCATCGCCATGTCGTACAGGAGGCTCAACCCCTGGATGGTAAGATCGGGTTCAATGGCGTCGAACACTTTCGTTCGCTTGTCGAACAGCGTGGCAAGACCACCGGTGGCAATGACGGTCGCGGGGCGGCCTAGCTCGGACTTCAGTCGTTCGATGAGCCCCTCGAGCATCGCCACATAACCCCAGTAAATGCCAATCAGCATTTGGCTGTAAGTGGTGCGGCCAATGACGTTGTTGTCGGCGGGCGCTTCGATGGCAATTCGCGGAAGCTTCGCGGCGGCATTCACAAGGGCATCGAGCGACAGGTTTATCCCTGGAGCAATGATGCCACCGCTGTACGCGCCCGCGGGACTGATCACATCGAAGGTCGTTGCCGTTCCAAAATCGACGACGAGAAGGTCGCCGGCATATTTCGCATGCGCTGCGATCGCATTCAGTGCACGATCAGCACCCACGTTCTGCGGCTCGTCGACATCGAGCGGCATTGGCCAGGAGGCGGCGCCTTGACCGGCAACCAGCGGTGTCTTCCGGAAATATTTCTCGGACAAGACTTCGAGATTGTGCAGTGCCCGCGGAACGACAGTCCCGATGATTACACCGTCAACCTCCTCGCGCGAAAAGCCTTCAAGCAGCAAGAGCTGGTGCAGCCACACGGAATATTGGTCA
>DASRBJ010000300.1:0-2832 GCA_035653695.1 Sphingomicrobium sp. | reverse complement strand
CGTTGTAATGAAGTCGGCCCTGCCGGACTATTGCATCCCATGTCGTGCCGCGAGCAAGCACTGGCGCGCCACGAGCACGCGCAATCTCGATGATGCGGGTCGTGACTTCTGGCGGATAGAGCTGGGTGATGAGTGGTACGCCAGCCTTCGCAATCCCCGCTTTCTCGGCGGCAATGTCGCCCAAGCCCTCGCCGAGAAACTGCTGGTGATCGAGCGCGAGGTTCGCAATTCCCGTCACAAGCGGTCGCTCAATGACATTGGTCGCATCGAGACGACCGCCAAGACCAACTTCAAGGATGCAGGCGTCCGCCTTGGTCTGCGCGAATGCAAGAATTGCCGCAGCCGTAGTTACTTCGAAGAAACTGGGCTCGACGCCACTTCCGACATCGAGCACTTGCGCGAGAAGCTCTGACAATCGCTCGTCATCGACGAGCTTGCCTGCAATCCGTATCCGTTCATTGAACCGAACGAGGTGCGGACTGGTAAATACGTGAACTTTTTGGCCGCTTGCCTCCAGTGCAGCCCTTAAGAAGGCGACCGTCGAGCCTTTCCCATTCGTGCCCGCGACGTGAAAAACGGGAGGAAGTTGCTCCTGAGGGCGGCCCAAGCGCTCAAGGAGCTCGGTAATCCTCTCAAGGCCGAGCCGGTCTCCTGCCGGCGAGAGCATCGAGAGCCGATCGAGTTGCGCTTTGACTCCCGCGTGAGTTGAGCGCGCGAAATCCACTTAATCTCCTACCTTCCGTGACGAGGCGCGTCTGCCAACCATCATTGGACGCGAAAATCCTATGCAGCCTCTCTCGTCTGCGGTGCGAGATAGGACACGAGAAGCGACAATCTCTCTTTAAGATCAGCGCGCGAGACAACCATGTCGATCATGCCGTGTTCGAGGAGATACTCCGCGCGTTGGAAGCCCTCCGGGAGTTTCTCGCGGATCGTCTGCTCGATGACCCGTTGTCCAGCAAAGCCGATGAGCGCGCCAGGTTCGGCGAGCTGCACATCGCCAAGCATTGCGTAGGAGGCGGTGACACCGCCGGTGGTCGGATCGGTGAGGACAACAATATAGGGAAGCCCCGCTTCCTTCAGTTCCTGCAATGCGACGGTCGTCCGTGGCATTTGCATGAGGCTGAGGATGCCTTCCTGCATGCGCGCGCCGCCCGCGGCCGTAAAAAGAATGTAAGGCGCGCCGTCGGCAATTGCGGTCCTAATACCCGCGACAATCGTGGCGCCGACGGCAATGCCCATCGAACCGCCCATAAAGGCAAAGTCCTGCACTCCAACGACCACGTCTTGGCCGCCGATCTTGCCGCGTGCGTTCACGAGTGCATCGCGTTCGTCTGTCGTTGTTCGAGCCGTCTTCAGGCGCTCGGAGTAGCGTTTTGTGTCACGGAATTTCAGCGGATCCTCGCGAACCTCCGGGGAGGGGAGGAGCTCATACTCGGCCGCATCGAACAGCTGCTGGAAGCGCTTCGTCGGTCCGATGCGGTCATGGAAGTTGCAGCGCGGGCAGACGTTGTAATTTTCCTCCCACTCCTTGACGAACACCATCGTCCCGCACTTCGAGCATTTGTGCCAAAGGTTTTCGGCAGTCTGGCGCTTCGGAAGGAAAGGAATTCCGTTGCGAACTCGGCTTAGCCAACTCATCGATGATATCTTTCCATTTCAGGCCGGCATGTGGGTGAGCGAACTTGCAATTTCCACGATCGCCCGGGCGGGATCGCTCGCACCAGTAATTGGCCGTCCAATGACGATGACTGATGCACCGCTTTCGAGAGCTTCGCGAGGAGTGACCACGCGTTTTTGATCAGCGCTTTGGGTTCCACCTGGCCGGACGCCGGGTACGACCAGCGTGCCTTCCGGCCAGAGACCGCGAACGTTCGCAACCTCGGCACCGGAACAGACCACCCCGTCAACGCCGCTGTCCCGCGCCAACATTGCAAGGCGGACTACCTGGTCCGACGGCGCGGAAGCAACTCCCGTGCAGGCAAGGTCCGCTTCGTCGAGACTGGTGAGCACTGTCACGGCGACGACCTTGGTGCCGGCGGGTGCTGCCTTCTTTGCAGCCCTCAGCATTGCTTCTCCGCCGCCCGCATGGACGGTCAGTATTGCTGGCTTGAGCGGCGCGATTGCCTCGACAGCCTTGGAGACAGTGTTTGGTATGTCGTGGAGCTTGAGATCGAGAAAAACGGGAAGCCCCAAGGCGGCGATCGTTTCAATGCCGCCGCGACCCTGAGCGGCGAAGAACTCAAGGCCGAGCTTCACGCCGCCGGCATGACCCCGCACGGCCTTGGTGATCGCGATGGCGCGGTCGATCTGTGGTGTGTCGATTGCGACAAATATCGGGTTCATACGACGGGCTCGCTCTCCTCACTGACTGGTTCGGGCACTGACGCAACCCGACTGCGCTCCATTGCCTCGATCCTCCTGCTCTGTGACCAAAGCTTCGTTCGCATGAAACCCCAAGTTGGCGCGAAGCCAATCAGAAACACGAGGAGAAGCAAGACCGGAAGCTTGATGTCGGCCTGGAGATCGCCCCAAAGATTGATGGTGACGTCGAACCAGTTATGGCTCGCGAATAGCGCCACCACGACGGCGATCAGGACCCAAAAGAGGGTCTTCAAAAAGTGCATGGATCGCTGTTTAGGCGAGAGGTGCGTCGAACGCTAGCGAGGGTCTCGTTCGTCGCGCCCATGAGTCAATTCGTCGCAAGTGACTGGTAGTGGCGTTGAGACCGGGAAGCCCAACCGCCACAGCGAAGTTGAGGGTGGGGAGATTGGTTGATTTGCAAAAGGCACAGAAGCTTGGCCTTGGCGCGCTTGCGCTGATCATGGGCGC
>DASRBJ010000299.1:0-10371 GCA_035653695.1 Sphingomicrobium sp. | reverse complement strand
ACGAAATGCGTGCCATTGTCCGAGCGCGCCGAGATATCGAATTTCAGCGTCACTTCGTGCATATTGTCGCCCGACGGCTGAACGTTGAGGTTGAACTGGACGTCGAGGTTTGGCTGAACCTGCCAGGAATAGACCTGTGGTGCGCTTGGGTTCTCGACCGAAAGGTCCTTCACATATTGCGCGAGGATTGAAACTTGCGGCTGGAAGTTGTTGTCACCCGCGCCGTTTGGGCCCGCACTGGGTTCCTGGTCCGCCATTTATCGCTGTCCTTACAAAATGTTGTGCTGTTCTGGAGCCGCTTGGTTGCAGCGGCGTTTCAGGCAATGAGCGCCTAGCAGTCGCATTTATGGGGCGCAATGCCACGTTCGTGCGTTGGCTGGTGTTGGAATATTTACGATAAGCACACTATGTTGTGGGGCTGAGATACTTAGGATCAAAAGTTGGCCGTCATTGTCATCCTAGCCCTTGTTGCCCTCTTCATCGGCTTGCGCCTCTACAGCGTGCTCGGCGAGCGCACTGGACATGAGCAGCAGCCGATCCTGAAACCCGCCGACTCGGAGCCGCGCGCCGCTGCGCCGGTGACGCAGCCTGCGGCGCCCCAGGCTGCGCCCGCGGAAGCGGGAGACATGGCGTTCGTTCCAACCGCGGGTCCCGGCGTTCGCGCGATCGTCGCCGCCGACCAGACGTTCGACGTCGCCCGTTTCCTCGAGGGCGCAAAGAGCGCCTATCGAATGATTCTCGAAGCCTTCTGGAAGGGTGATCTCAGCGCGCTCAAGGGCCATGTCGACGAGCACGTCCTCGCGGCCTTCGAAGGCGCTGTTGAACAGCGCAACAAGGACGGAGTGACCCTCGATAATCGTCTGGTTGCGATCGAGCAGGCGGTAATCTCGGAAGCGGCACTTGAGCGTGGCGTCGCCGTCATCACCGTCCGGTTCGAAGCCGATATCGCGGCGGTGACGCGCAACGCGGAAGGGCAGGTCATCGCTGGTTCGCTTAGCGATGCGGTGCAGACCCGTGACCTGTGGACTTTCCGCCGCGACACGAGCTCACGCGACCCCAACTGGCTGCTGATCGAAACCGACGAGGAAGAGTGAGGCTTCTTCTTGGAGCGGCGCTTGCCGCTAGCCTGAGTCTTCTCGCCGCTTGCGCAACAAAGCCCATTGCGCCTCCCGAAACAACTGTTCCCCCGCCACCGGCCGCGGTCACCCCGACACCGCCACCACCGGTTCCTCCATCGCCAGTTGGCCGCAACGCGATCAGCACTGGGGTGACGCTTGACCACCCCCGAGTAGTAGCTGCTGACGATGCTGCGCGCGCCTTGAGCGCGTTCAAGAAGAGCTGTCCTGCAGTAATGACTCGCAATGACGGCTCGGGCATTACTGAGCCCGCTGACTGGCGGGCTGTCTGTGCGCAGGCGGCGACGCTTGATCCTAGTTTCGCGTCGGGCTTTTTCTACTATGACTTTGATTGGCTGAAGGTCGGCGACGGCCATGCCTTCGCGACCGGCTATTACGAGCCCGAAATCGCGGGATCTCGAACGCCTCAGCCGGGCTATGTTCCGATCTATGGCCTGCCACCGGACCTCGTGCGCTGCACGAGGCCCGACGGAACGACGGGAAGGGGCCGCATCGACGAAAACGGCACCTGCGTTCCCTACTTCAGCCGGCCCGAAATCGAGGACGGGGCGCTAGCGACCCAGGGGATCGTTCTTGCCTGGGCGAAGGATGCGGTCGACCTGTTCTTCCTCGAGATTCAGGGCTCGGGCCGGATCCGCTTCGACGACGGAAGCATCATGCGCGTGGGCTATGCCGGCCAGAACGGCCGTGATTATGTTGCCATTGGACGGCTGCTCCGCGATCGCGGAATCCTCCCTCCCGGTGGCGCAAACATGCAGGCGATCAAGGATTGGATCCGGGCCAACCCGGACCAGGGTCGCGAATTGATGCGCGAGAACCTCTCTTACGTCTTCTTCAAGGAACTGACCGGCCCGGGGCCGCTCGGCGCGCTCAACGTGCCGGTGACCGAGCGTTCGACCGTTGCCGCCGATCCGAGCTTTGTGCCTCTCGGGGCACCAATCTACCTCACGGACGCGGACCGGCGCGAGGTCGATGGATTGTGGGTTGCGCAGGACACTGGCGGCGCGATCAAGGGACCGAACCGCTTCGATACCTTCTGGGGAGCGGGACCAGAGGCGGTGGCAATTGCCGGCGGAATGTCCGCGAACGGACAAGCCTTGATCCTGGTACCCAAGGGCGTCGCGGCGCGTGCGATCGCTCAGCCCTGAGGAAGCGGAACTGTGGAACCGCGTGGCGACAACCATCCGCCCGCTCTCGCGTGAAGCGCGCATTTCCCGCGAGGCTCCAGCCCAACAGGAAGTTCGTCCCAAGTCTCATGCCAAAATGACCGCGGCGCCAGTCGGCAAGGTCGCAAGAGTGAAGCCGGTGCCGATCAGCGAGCGAACGCTCGATGGCAGTTGGGACAAGCGGCTAAGAAGCGGCTCGGTCGAGCCAGACCGCATTCTTGATCTTCATGGAATGAACCTCGACACCGCCTGGACGGCGATTGACCGCTCGCTCGAGCAGGCCATTGCGCGCGGCGAGCGCGTGGTTCTTCTCATTACGGGCCATCACCGTCCGGGTGAACCGCCGATACTGCGCGGAAGGATCAGGGCGGCGGTCCATGATTGGCTTGCGGCGTCGCGGCACGCGCGGCACATTGCGGCGGTTCGAGGGGCGCACCGGCGTCACGGCGGCGGCGGCAGCCTCTACCTGGTGCTGAGACGAAAGCCGCCCGTTCCGTGACGGATTTTTAACCTCGATTCATTACCGAACATCGAGAGACGGAGAGTTTCCGCCGGCGAGACGCACGAGCTAGATGACTGCAGGGACAGCCCAGAAGATTAGTAATGCGGTGTTGTCCTGCGCTGCGGGATTCGCCTCGTTCGTGTTTTCGCTCGCCGCTCTCCTCTATTTAACAGCGCTCGACGAGAAGATCCTTGCCGCCCTGATCGCGGGCACTTTTTGCCTATTGATCAGCTATGTCGCGGCCGAGCGGCCGAATAGCGAAAGTGCTCGCGCTCTTGCCGCGCTTGGCGAACGGCTTCTTGCGGTCGAAGACGGCGATCTCGTTTCCCCGGCACCGCCATCGGTGCAGCGCAACATGCCAAAGCTTGCTGCCGCCGTGGATAGCCTCTTTGCGGAAGTCCGCGCGTCGATCGAGAATGCTCAGGCGCTTGGAATGTACGATCCGGTGACCGCATTGCCCAACCGACTGCATTTTCGCTCCGAGGCCGACAAGCTGATGAGCGCGGTGTACGCGGACTCTCTAGTC
This sequence comes from Sphingomicrobium sp., assembly GCA_035653695.1. Lineage (GTDB taxonomy): Bacteria > Pseudomonadota > Alphaproteobacteria > Sphingomonadales > Sphingomonadaceae > Sphingomicrobium. The sequence goes on along the minus strand of DASRBJ010000299.1, from coordinate 7,041 downwards.
CCGCAAACCGCGGCAATGCTGTTCATTGATCTCGATCGCTTCAAGATGGTGAACGACAGTCTCGGCCATGCACGCGGCGACCAGCTCCTGGTGATGGTTGCGAACCGCCTGCGCGTGGTCGTGAATGCCGAGTTCACTGGCAATGCCAAGAGCCGACCGCTTCTTGCTCGATTGGCCGGCGATGAATTCACGATCTTCTTTCCAGAGGTCAATTCGATCAACGAAATCGAGCGTGTTGCCCGGAGCATTGCGCTCGCCATCTCCGAACCGTTCGAGCTGAGCTCTCACAGCGTCGACGTCGGCGCGTCGATCGGAATCGCCATTTCACCCGATCACGGGACAAGTATCGAAGCGCTGATGCGTGCTGCCGACATTGCGATGTACCAGGCGAAAGCCTGCGGGGGAGGGCAGCATTACCTCTTCAACGCGCAGCTTGCCGCCGAGCACCAGGAGAAAATCGATACCGAGAAGGCACTGACGGAAGCCGTTCAGCGCGGTGAGTTCGTGCTTGCTTTCCAGCCACAAATGAGCCTCGTCACGGGTGAGTTCGCGGGTGCCGAAGCGCTTCTGCGCTGGAACCATCCGCGCGATGGGCTGCGACTTCCTGCAAGCTTTATTCCTGTTGCGGAGCGGACCGGCCTTGTCGCGGAAATCGGTGAGTGGGTCATTGGAGAGGTCGCGGCGACGCTCGGCACCTGGCATCGCCAAGGGTTTGACGGCCGTGTCGCTTTCAATATTTCGCCACGGCAAGTCGAGCGTCCCGATTTTTTCGCCAAGCTTCGCCAGACGTTTGCCGATGCCGCCGTTCCTTTGTCGATGATCGAGCTCGAGTTCACCGAGAGTGCGGCGATGGAGGCTGGCGCGGCAACGCTCGCCGAGATTGCGGGTCTCCGGCGCGACGGTGCGCAAATCGCGATCGACGATTTCGGAACAGGCTATTCGAATATCGCGCGACTTCGCTCGATGCCGCTTGACCGAGTGAAGCTCGATCAGTCGCTCATTGCCGACATTGAACATTCCGAGAAAGCGCGGATCATCGTCCAGGCCGTCCTTCAGCTCATCAAGGGCGTCGAGTGCGAGATCGTTGCAGAAGCCGTCGAAACGGTTGCCCAGGCAGACATACTGCGCGCAATGGGGTGCGATACCGTGCAGGGATTTGTCTTTGCGCAGCCGATGTTCGAACAGGAGTTCCTTGCCTGGACTCGAAACGGCCGCGGCCGCAAATCGAAGTCGGTCGCCTAGCTCTCGTGTTTTGGACGGTGGCCATCGACGCGGGCGTTCGGACGCCAAGGCTTGCCGTGCATGCTCAGGCTAGTGGCACGACCTTCTTGAGGATGTTTTCATAGATCCTTGAGAGCGTGGCCAAGTCGTCGACTGAGGCACATTCGCCGACCTTGTGCATCGTCGCATTGGGTAGTCCAAAATCGACCACCGGGCAGAGCTGGATGAGGAAACGACCGTCCGACGTTCCCCCGCTTGTTGAAAGCTCGGGGGTGAGACCGGTTTCCTCTTCGATCGCGGCGACGACGACATCGTAGAGCTGACCCGGCGGCGTTAGAAATGCCTCGCCAGAAATTCGTGCTCGAACGCTTGCTCCGGGCGCTTCGCGCTTCGCGATTTCCTCGACGAGAGCGACGAGATCGGTGCCGCGCTGCAAATTGTTGAAGCGGATGTTGAGCTGTGCCGTCGCACTTCCTGGAATGACATTGCTTGCCGTGGTCGGCGTCGAAACGGCGGTGAACTCGAGGTTCGACGGCGGGAACTGGTCGGTGCCGTCATCGAGATGCAGCGCATCAAGAGCGGCGATCACGCGCGCGAGCGGCGGAACCGGATTGGTCGCGCGGTGGGGATAAGCGACATGTCCCTGGACGCCCGGTACCTCGATCCACATGTTGACGGAACCGCGCCGGCCGATTTTGACCGTGTCGCCCAATCGGTCAACGCAGGTTGGTTCGCCGATGAGAATCATGTCAGGCCGGATCGCGCGTTCGTTCAGCCAGTCGATGATTCGTGGCGTGCCGTAGGTTGAATAACCTTCCTCATCGCCGGTGATCATCAGCGACAGCGTCCCGCCATGCCGATCAATCCTGGAGAGCGCCGCAACATAAGCGGCAATGGCCCCTTTCATGTCGTTGGCGCCGCGCCCGACGAGGACCCCATCCGCAATCACCGCCGCGAAGGGATCGCTGCTCCAGCCCTCGCCCGGAGGAACGACGTCAAGGTGGCCGGCAAAGCCAAAATGCGGTCCTCCAGTCCCGCGAATGGCGACCATGTTCTCGGTCGGGCCGTCGGGTGGTTCGCCCATCACCCAGCGATGGATGGCAAAGCCGAGCGAGCTCAGCGCTTGGTCCAGAATGTCAAACACAGGCCCCGTGGCAGGGGTCACACTTTGGCAGCGGATGAGGTCGGCTGCGAGCGAAACCGGATCGATGCGGTCGGGCATGCGAGGCTGAGTAGCAAGCTGCGGCCTTGAGGCAAGGCAGGCGCTTGCCCCGGACGCAAATTCCATTTAGCGTATTAATACGACAACACGGCGCCAATTGGGCGATTGGGCTTGCAAGTACGTCGCTACAAATGTAGCACGCTACAAATGTAGCACAAACGTGCGAATACGGAGATTGGCCCGGTGCTCTTACTTAGACGCGCGTGTCTCTTGGCTGGAATTACCTTGGTACTTCCGGTTGCTGCAATCGCGCAAACAGCGCCAGCAAGTGGTCCGACGGTCGCTCCGACTGCAGGTGGGAGGACAGCCGCGCCGGCAACGCGCATCTACACTCTTGCCGACTTCGCCCGGTTCGCACCGAAAACGGCCTACGACATGGTATCCGAAATACCCGGTTTCACCATCCAGACCGTCGACACGACCAACCGCGGTCTTGGCCAGGCATCGGAGAATGTCCTCATCAACGGGCAGCGTGTCGCCAATAAGACCGGTGCCGTCGACTTACTTCAGCGAACGCCGGCATCTGGAGTCGAGCGCATCGAGATCGTCGATGCCGCGAGCCTCGGCATCGCCGGACTGTCGGGCGAGGTCGCCAATGTGATCCTCAAGCCGAACCGAAAGGCCTCTGGCCAATTCGAGTGGGACCTCAACGGCCGGTCGCACTTTACCGAGCCCGAGCTCCTCGGCGGGTCGGTGAGTTATTCGGGATCAGAAGGGCCAGTTGATTACACGTTGTCGGTAAGAAACAGCTATGGACGCGGTGGCATCGGCGGCCCGATTTACATCTATGATGCGAACCATGTGCTTACCGAAGAGCGCCACGAGGTCTATCACTCGGAATCCGAACAGGCCAATTCGCAGGCGAAGTTCACGATCCACGGTCCGGGCTCGTCCATCGGCAACCTCAATCTCGGTTACGCTCCCTACACGAACCCGCAGCACATCAGCGACACGCGCGTCGAGTCGAGCGGGGAGTTGCGCAGTCGCACGGATACGGTCGCCATGACCGGCTATAACGGCGACATTAATGGTGACTATGATTTTGCGCTCGGTCCGGGACGTTTGAAACTGATCGGCTTTCACCATTGGGAACATGATCCCATGGAACAGACCGACATCCTCAACTTCGTGACGACGGGCGCCGACAGCGAGGGTTCGCGCTTCATTAACGACACCCATTCGGCCGAGACCGTCGCGCGAGCAGAGTATAACTGGAAGGGCGGCCGCAACGATTGGCAGATCTCTTTCGAGCGCGCCTTCAACTGGCTTCGGCAGAACGGTGCCTTGTTTGAGCTTTCTCCCGATCAAAGCTTTGATCCGGTCACCTTTCCAGGAGCAACGGGAAGGGTCACGGAGCTGCGCTATGAGGCACTTGCGACATTTAGCCGACCGCTTTCGTCCAAGCTCGATCTCCAGCTCGCCGGGGGTGCCGAGGTCTCCCGTCTCGACCGGACTTCCGATGACGAGCCGGCGCGCCGGTTCGTTCGGCCAAAAGGAAGCGTCACGCTCGGCTGGCACCCGCAAGCGAGCTGGGACATCAGCCTCAAGCTGCGCCGCCGAGTTGGTCAGATCAGCTTCGCGAATTTCCTTGCCCAGACCCAGCTCAGCTCAGGCCGGCAGGAGGCTGGTAATCCGCAGCTGGTGCCGCCGCAAAGCTGGGAAGTCGAAACCGACGTCGCGCACGAGCTTGGTCGATGGGGCAAGACGAGCCTCCAACTGCACTATTACAAGGTTCAGGACATCGTCGACTTCATCCCCGTTGGTAGCGATGAACAGGCTGTCGGGAACCTCCCGCGCGCCGATCGCGCGGGCTTCCAAAGTACGAGCACGATCAATTTCGATCCGATTGGCTGGACCGGCGCGAAGCTCGATGCAACGCTTGCCGCCGAGTGGACCTCGGTACGCGACCCGCTCACCGGCAAGCAGCGCCCGATTAGCGGTGTCGAGGACCGATGGGGGAGCATTCAGGTCCGCCATGACATCCCCCATACGCATTTCGCCTGGAGCGCTTACGTCCAGTACCAGCATTATGTCAGCAATTATTACCTGAGCGAGATCGACCAGACGCTCGATATCCCCTGGCTTGTCGGGTTCTTTGTCGAAGATAAGGACGTGCTTGGTACAACCGTGCGCTTGAGCATCGACAATGTGTTCAACGGCCGCCATCTCGAATATCGCACCGTCTGGGACGGGTGGCGCGATCGGACGCCCGTTTCCTTCATTGAGCGTCACAATGAGCTGGTGGGGCCGATCTATACCTTGTCCATCAAGGGAAACTTCTAACGCGGCTCGAGCCAGTCTAAGGCAATTCCATGCCCAAGATCGATCTTGATTCCATCGAACAGGTAAACCGAACCGGCTATCCCGACCCGTTTCACAAGCAAGTGGCAGGTCGCTGGTATCGCCGGCTCGCCCCTGCTTCGGGCGTGACCGATTTCGGGGTTAGTCACGTGGTATTGAAGCCCGGTGCCTGGTCGTCGCAGCGGCACTGGCACAATGGCGAAGACGAGTTCCTCGTCATGCTCGAGGGTGAAGCGGTTCTTGTCGAAGACAATGGTCGAACCGTCCTTCGCGCGGGCGATTGTGCCGCCTGGCCCAAAGGCACCACCAACGGCCATCACCTTCGCAATGAAAGCGAGCGGGACTGCACGTTCATCGTCGTCGGCGGGGGCACGAACACGGGCGGTGGCTATTCGGACATCGATCTCCTGTTCACGCCAGACGGTACGTACACGCATCGTGACGGAACAGCCTATGAGGCGAAGCGGCCCGCCTAGGCCGCTTTGTGGGTCTCGTATTCGTCGATGACCCAGGGTTCGTCCTGCGCCCGGTCGATCCACTCGGCGACGTGGGGATGCGACAGGACATTCTTCATATAGACGCCGGCGAAGTTCGGAACGCTGACGCTGTAGGTGATGAGGCGCGTGACGACGGGCGCGTACATCATGTCCGCAGCGCACCACTCGCCGAACAGAAACTCGCCGGTGCCGCCAAAACGCGCTCGTGCCTGCGCCCACAATTGGAGAATTCGATCCAGCTCTTCGCGCACCGCGTCACTGAGTTTCCTTGCTGGGAAGCTCTTTCGAACGTTCATCGGCAATTCGCGCCGCACATTTGAAAATCCGGAGTGCATTTCGGCACACATCGAGCGCGCGACCGCGCGTGCGATTTCTTCTTCCGGCCAATAGAGGGCGCTGCCGTAGCGGTCGGCGAGAAACTCGATGATCGCAAGACTGTCCCAAACGACGATGTCGCCGTCCCAAAGTATTGGCACCTTGCCGAGCGAAGGGGCGAATTCATCGCCTTCGCGGCGTTTCTCCCACTCGGCATCGAACAACGGAACGACATATTCCTCGAAATCTTCGCCGGACTGCTTGCACGCGAGCCAACCGCGCATCGACCAGCTCGAATAGGCTCGATTGCCGATGATCAGCTTGAACAAGCTTGCCTCCTTACGACGTTGCAGCTTCGAGGACTGCCGCGCGCAATTCGGCAATCCCGCTACCGGTTTCACTCGACGTCGTGAAGATTGTCGGGTGGGCCGCAGGATGTTTCGCGGCCTCGAGCGCCGTCATTTCGTACAAGGCGCCGAGTGCACTGGGTTTGATCTTGTCGGCCTTGGTGAGAACGACCTGGTAGCTCACCGCCGAATCATCCAGCATGCGCATCATTTCGCGGTCGACGTCCTTAAGACCGTGGCGCGAATCGACCAGGACGAGGACTCGCTTCAAGACCTGGCGACCACGCAGGTAATCGTTCACGAGACGCTTCCAGCGCTTTACCAGATCCCTCGGCGCTTCGGCGAACCCGTATCCGGGCATATCGACGAGCCGTAACGCGGCCGGGTTTCCAATCTCGAAAAAGTTGAGTTCCTGCGTGCGGCCGGGAGTGTTTGACGTTCGCGCAAGGCCCTTCCGGTTCGTCAGCCCATTAAGCAACGAACTTTTTCCAACGTTGGACCGGCCCGCGAAGGCGACTTCCGGCACGCTTGGCTCGGGCAGAAATTCGACCCCGGGTGCGGATTTCAGGAACTCGACCGGCCCGGCAAAGAGCTTGCGCGCTTGCTCGACCAGTTCCTCGTCCGCGGCGGCACTCATGTGTGGACCGGGTGCGTATCCGACAGGTGAAGGCCGAACTTCCGGTAGAGAAACCATTGCTGCAGCATGGTCAGGATGTTGTTCGTCATCCAGTAAAGCTGCAGTCCGGCGGCAAATGGCGCCATGACGAATACCAGTACCCAGGGCATGATTGCGAACATCTGTGCTTGTGCTGGGTCCATCGGCTGCGGGTTCAATTTCATCGACAGATACTGCGTTGCGCCAACGAATATCGGAAGAACGCCGATTGCGAGCATCGCCGGTGGTGTCCAATGGAGAAGTCCAAAGAGGTTCACGGGCGTCAGCGGATCCGGCGCTGACAAGTCGCGTATCCAGCCGATGAAGGGCTGGTGGCGCATTTCGACGCTCACGACGAGCACTTTGTAGAGCGCGTAGAAGACCGGGATCTGCAGGAGAATCGGCAGGCAACCAGCGGCCGGATTGATCTTCTCAGCCTGGTAAAGCTTCATGATTTCCTGCTGCTGGCGCTGCTTGTCGTCC
>DASRBJ010000298.1:0-2496 GCA_035653695.1 Sphingomicrobium sp. | reverse complement strand
CGTCATCCGCGTCGTGGACGGCACACGACCGGCCGTCATGGTCCAACTGCACGACATCACCGAACGCAAACGTCTGGAGCAACATCTCCAGCAGTACAATGAGGCGCTCGAAGCGGAAGTTTCCGAGCGGACGCGCGAGATCGAAGCCACGAAGCAGTATCTGGAGAATCTCCTCGAGAATGCGAACGATGTCATTTACACGCTGGACGCCGAGCAGCGGTTTACGTACGTCAACAGCAAGATCGAGGCGTGGGGATATAAGAAGGACGATTTGATCGGTCGGCCGTATTTGGCCTTGCTGTCCAAGCGGCACCGTGGCCGTCGCCTGAAGAGCACGCTCGATATCGGGGCCAAGCTGGTGTATGAGGTCGAAGTTGTCACGAAGGCGGGCGATGTCCGGACCGCGACGGTCAGTGTCTCGCCGCTGACGGACCCGGAGGGTCGCATCCTGGGCGTGCTCGGCATCGCGCGCGACATTTCGGCCACCAAGAAGCTCGAGCAACAGATTCTGAATTCCGAAAAGCTCGCCTCCATCGGCAAACTGGCGGCCGGGGTCGCGCACGAGATCAACAACCCGCTCGGCGGCATCTTGAACTGTCTCTACAATCTACGAAAAGGCGCCTTGTCACCGGAACGGCAGGCCGAGTATCTGTTCTCGATGGAAGACGGGCTTCGCCGCGTGCAGAAGATCGTCAGGCAGTTGCTGGAATTCTCGCAGCAGCACGAACCCGAGTTGTCGTTGACGGATGTGAACGAGGTGATCGAGCGGGTGCTGGTCTTGACCAACCATGCATTCACCGCGAACCGGATTACGCTGGACAAACAACTGACCGCCGGCTTGCCGCCGCTGATGGTCGATCGACACATGCTGGAGCAAGTGCTGATGAATCTCATTTTGAACGCGATCCAAGCGATCCGCGGCGGCGGCGTGATCACGATCCGGACGAAGGCCGCCGGTGAACGATGCGCCATCGAGGTCGAGGATACCGGGATCGGGATCCCGGCGAGCGTCATGCCGAAAATCTTCGACCCGTTCTTCAGTACGAAGGGAACCGGTGAAGGTACGGGGCTGGGCTTGTCCGTCAGCCTCGGCATCGTCGAGCGGCACGGCGGCACGATTCACGTCGACAGTGAAGTAGGGAAGGGTTCGATATTTACGGTCTGGTTGCCGATCCATCGCGATCGGGTACCGGTTGGAAAGGGGTCATGAAAGCACCGACAGTGTTGATCATCGATGACGAGCCCTTGATCCGGCTCAGCATGACGGATGCGCTCAAGGCGGTGGGCTATGAGGTGCGCGCCGCCGCGACAGGACACGAAGGCATGGAGTTATTGACGACGAAGACGTTCGATATCGTCATTTCCGATCTTCGGCTCCCCGGCACCGACGGCCTCGAACTCTTGCAGGTCTGCAAGCAGCGGTCGCCACGGACCGAAGTCATTATGATTACCGCGCACGGTTCGGTGGAGGCGGCGGTCGAAGCCATGAAGCACGGCGCCTACGACTTCATCACGAAGCCGTTTTCGATGGACGAGCTATTGTTGATCGTCGATCGGGTCAGCAAAGTGCTCGCGCTCCGAGAGGAAAATCTGCAGCTTCGTGAGGAGCTGGAGGGCAAGTTCAATTTCGAGGGCATCCTGGGCAAGAGCGCCCGGATGCGCGAGGTCTTGGAGACGGTCCGCATGGTCGCCGCGACCGATTCCACCGTCTTGATTGTCGGGGAAAGCGGGACCGGCAAGGAATTGATCGCCAACGCCATTCATCGCAACAGTCCGCGACGGGACCAAGCGCTGGTCAAGATCAGTTGCGCCGCGCTGCCCGAAACGTTGTTGGAAGCCGAACTGTTCGGCCACGAGAAAGGCGCGTTTACCGGCGCGCTCCGCCAGCGGCGTGGCCGGTTCGAGATGGCCCACAAGGGTACGCTGTTCCTGGATGAGATCGGCGAGATTTCCCCGGTCGTGCAGGTGAAGCTGCTGCGCGTCTTACAGGAGCGGCAATTCGAGCGCGTCGGCGGAAACGAAACGATTGAGGTCGATGTGCGGCTGGTGTGCGCGACGCAGAAGGATCTGAAGAAGGAAGTGCAGCAGGGCCGCTTCCGAGAAGACTTGTATTACCGGCTCAATGTCGTGCCCATTACGTTGCCCCCCTTGCGCGAGCGCCGGGATGATTTGATGATCATTGCCGACCACATGTTGAAGGCGCGATCGGAACGACTGAACAAGCCGATTAAGGGTTTCTCGCAGAGCGCGCAAGAGCTGCTGCTGCGTTATTCGTTTCCAGGGAACATCCGCGAGCTGGAGAATTTGATCGAACGCGCCGTGGCGCTGAGCAAACCCAATGAAGAGGTTCAGGCCTGGACCCTCTGCGGTCAGCCGACGTGTCCGTTCATTGGTGGGCCGGTGCAGCCGATGTGTGGATTTTGCAGCGAGGGACTGAGCGGCCAGGGGAAGGCCGCTCAGCCCCTCGATTCATTGGCCGATGCGCGCGAACGGTTC
>DASRBJ010000297.1:0-3930 GCA_035653695.1 Sphingomicrobium sp. | reverse complement strand
GCGCAGGGTACCGTATGGGTGTCGACCTTCACGAAGGCGCTGCAGCGCCAACTCGACGCTGAAGGACACAAGCTCTTCACCGATCCCGATGAGCGCGCTCGACGCGTTGTCGTGCGGAAGGGTCGCGAAAACTACCTTTGCCTGCTGAATCTCGAAGATGCGCTCCAGGGTGCGTTCGCTGGGCGAGCAGCAGTCCTGGCGCAGCTCGTTGGCCGCTGGGCCGCGTACAGCAAAGATGGCGACATGATCGGCGGCGACTTGCCTGGGTGGCTGCCGAGCCTCTTCCGACGCGCTGGCGCAGCGGCACTGACGGACCGGCGGGGCGAATGCGTCTATGCCGGCTGTCCTCACTATCGGCGATGCTTCATCGAACGCGCTGAGCGGGCAAGCCGGGGCGCGGACATCGTGATTGCGAATCACGCTCTCGTGATGGTCAACGCCGCGCGGGCGCGCGAAGACGCGCCGGGACGCATCTTATTTGACGAGGGACACCACCTCTTTGATGCTGCCGATTCGACCTTTTCAGTTGTCTTTGGGGGGCAGGAAGCGATCGAACTGAGGCGCTGGATCGTTGGTCCGGAAAGTCGCTCTCGTGGTCGGCGGCGCGGGCTCGCTGCACGCCTGACGGACGTTGCCTCCTATGACGAGGAAGGCGCTCACGCGCTCGAGGCAGCGGTCGAGGCCGCCAAGTCCCTCCCGTCAGACGGATGGTTACAACGGCTCGTCGAAGGATCGCCGTTTGGACCCATCGAAGCGCTGCTGGGCGAAGTAAGGGGAACGGTTTACGCACGTTCAAAGGCGCAGGAAGCGGGCTACGGCCTCGAGACCGAACTTGCCGAGCCGGACGGCGCGCTGGTCTCGGCGGCTGCAGCCGCTGCCGAGGTCTTGGAAACGTTGACAACGCCGCTCGCTGTCCTTTCACGTCGGCTCGACGCGGTGCTTGAAGATGCCCCGGACTGGCTCGACGCCCAGGCACGCGCGCGTGTTGAGGGCGCCATCCGAGGTCTTTCATGGCGACGCGAGACGCTCGGTGCGTGGATTGCACTGCTTGCCCGAATCGGCGGAAAAGCAGACCCGGAATTTGTCGATTGGCTTGCCGTCGACCGGAGCGACGGACGCGAATTTGACGTCGCCATTCATCGCCGGTGGCTCGATCCCACAAAGCCGTTAGCGGCCGCGGTACTTTCTCGCGCGGACGGCGTCATGGTCACGTCAGCAACGCTCCGCGGCGGTGACGGATGGGAAGCAGCCGATGCTCGGACCGGCGCGCTGCACTTGCCGGGTCCAATTACGCATTTTGAGGCGCAAAGCCCGTTTGAGTACGAGCGCTGCTCCGAAGTACTGATCGTCACGGACATCAAGCAGGGTGACATTGCCTCGCTCGCGGGCGCCTATGCACGACTGATTGCGGCAGCCGATGGCGGCACGCTCGGGCTTTTTACGGCCGTCCAGAGGCTCAAGGCCGTTCATGCAAGAATTGCCGACCGACTTGCGCGCGACGGATTGCCACTCCTTGCCCAACACGTCGATCCGATCGACGCGGGTACGCTTGTCGATATTTTCCGTGATGATCCGCGCGCATCATTGCTTGGTACTGATGCCCTTCGCGACGGCGTCGATGTGCCGGGCGAATCGCTGAGGCTCGTCGTTATGGAACGCGTGCCATGGCCACGCCCAACCGTTCTGCACGGCGCTCGGCGCATGGCAGGCGGCGGAAGTTCTTACGACGATCGTGTCGTGCGCGCGCGGCTCGCACAAGCATTCGGGCGGCTCATCAGGCGCCAAAACGACCGGGGGGTTTTTGTAATCCTCTCCTCAGCGATGCCTTCACGGCTGTTGAAGGCCTTCCCACCGGGCGTGCCGGTTACTAGGCTGCCGCTCGATGAAGCGCTTCTGCGGGTCGAGCAATTCTTTGCGCATCCGGTGAACGCCACTACCAATGCACCACATCTCGATCCTTCGGCACGCGAAATCGCGGTGGGATAAGCCGGAGCTCGCCGATTTCGATCGGCCACTAAACGCGCGCGGCTGGGAAGCCGCGCGTCGTCTCGGCAAGGAACTCAAGCACCGGTCGTTCACCTTTGACCTTGTCATCGCGAGCCCCGCCCTTCGCGTTCGCGAGACGATCGAGGGCGTGCGCGCAGAATTTGCGTTCACTGCTCCCTCCAGTTCGAACAAGCGATGTATCTCGCTTCCGAGGACCAGCTCGTCGCTATTGTTCGAAATCTCGCTCAATCCGTACAGCGTCCATTGCTGATCGGACACAATCCAGGTCTGCAAAATTTCCTGCTACGCATGAGCGATGGTAGGGATCGTCCGTTGCGTGAGCGTGTCGAGGACAAATTCCCGACTGGCGCGCTCGCCGTTCTCGAATTGCCGGGAAGCCGCTGGAACGAATTAGAAGCGGCAAGCGGACGGATTATCGAGTTGATCTTGCCCCGGGAAATCTGACTAGTGATCAAGTGCCGCAGCGAGACGGTTCCGGATCGCGATCAGTCGGAAAACGTCAAGTCCGCCAGCGTCTGGCGGCAATTGTCCGCTGCTTCGCGCCATTTCGATTGGCGGTTCGTTCGCGACGTCGGGATTGATCGGCACTTCACTACCGCGTTCACGCAGGAGTTTCTGAACACCGCGTACCGTATAGCCTTCCTGGTTCAGCAATCGGTTGATCTTCCGCGCAAGAGCAACGTCGGCCGGCCGGTAGTAACGACGATTACCAGCCCGTTGCATTGGCTTGAGCTGCGGAAAGCGCGTTTCCCAATAGCGCAGGATATGCTGGGCAACGCCAAGTTCCTGCGATAACTCGCCGATTGTCAGTAAGGCACCGGGGTCTTTCTGTCCCGCGGTTGCCAAGTCTTAGCCTTTCGCGATCCGGTCGCGCATGATTTGGCTGGCACGAAATGTCATGACGCGCCGCGGAGCAATGGGAACTTCGACACCGGTCTTGGGATTCCTGCCAACGCGCTGCCCCTTGTCGCGCAGGATGAAGGTACCGAACCCGGAGAGCTTCACATTCTGCCCTTCCGACAGCGCATGGCACATGTGGTGAAGCACGCGTTCGACTAGGCTCGCGGACTCGGCGCGCGAGAGACCGAGCCTTCGATGCACGACGTCGGCGAGATCCGCCCGCGTTAGTGTATTTGCGGTGTCTGCTTCGTTCGTGACCCGCGCGATGCCGAGATCGGCCATTTCATTCCTCCGCCATGTAACGGCGCGTGCCCCCCGCCGTCTCGATTACGCTTTCGTAACGGAAATCCGTCGTGTCGGCAATTCGACTAATCAACTGATATTCCAATTTTTTCAATACCTGAGCGCTGCCGCGCCCCATGTAAAGCCACCACCCATCGCTTCAAGCACAACAATGTCGCCGCGCTTGATTCGCCCGTCCTTAACGGCGGTGTCAAACGCAAGCGGGACCGATGCGGCTGATGTGTTGGCGTGCCGGTCAACCGTAACGACGACCTTGCTGGACGGAAGCCCGAGTTTCTTCGCGGTTGCTTCCAGAATTCGCGCATTAGCCTGATGAGGGACGACCCAGTCGACGTCGCCTGCCGTAAGACCTGCCGACTCGAGAACCTCATTCAGGACGTCAGCAAGATTCACAACGGCGTGTCGAAAGACTTCGCGACCTTTCATGCGCAGCTTCCCGACCGTACCTGTCGTCGAGGGACCGCCGTCGACGAACAGAAGGTCGTTGTGCCGGCCATCCGCGTGGAGCTTGGTCGACAATATTCCTGTTTGCCCCTGCTCGGCACTGAGGACCAGCGCACCGGCGCCGTCGCCGAACAGTACGCAAGTACCGCGATCTTCCCAGTCGAGGATGCGGCTAAAGGTCTCGGCACCGATTACAAGCGCTCGATCGGCGTTACCCGAACGAAGCATCGAATCAGCCGTTGCCAAAGCGTACAGAAATCCGGTGCAGACGGCATG
>DASRBJ010000296.1:0-8529 GCA_035653695.1 Sphingomicrobium sp. | reverse complement strand
CGAGCCCCATGTTGATGGCGCCGACCGCGTAGGAATTACCGTTCTGGCCGCTGGGATAGAGTTGCAATCCCGTCACGGGATCGGTCGGGTAGAGTAAAGATTCGGTGAAGTTCTGGCGGTAGCTGTGATAAGCGCCAATCGTCCACTTGAAGCGATGGCGATCATCCGCCAGCCGGATTTCCTCGGTTGACGTCCTGTTCGACTGCGGCTGGTACGTCGAGGTATTTCCGTAGCCGTTGACGAGTTGCTGATAGCCCGCACCATTGCAGGTCGTCCCGCTGTAGTAGCCCGCGTTGCAATCGCCGAGGAACGTGCTGTAGCCGGGGATGCGCGTCGGATCACCCGTATAGGGCGCAACCAGGCCGCCGGTGTTGTTCACCGATTCATAGCGCGCGAAATAGGGCGTATAATCGAACTTGTAGCTAAGGAACCGGTCTGAATAGGACGCCGTCGTAATCAGCGTTGCGAAGCCGAGATCCCAGTCGAGCGTTCCCGAGACCAGTTTCAGACGGTCTTCTTGCGGTTCGCGGATCAGCAGCGGCTGATCGAATTTCTTTCCGGTGAGCTGGTACTCGGTATAGTTCCAGGTCGTGCCGACACCCTTTCGGTCCTGGTAAACCGACATAAGGTCGAGGGTGACATTGTCGACCGGCCTGATGCGCGCGGTGAGGCGCCCGCCATAGCTCTTGTTCGCATTGATATTCGTCTGGTTCAGCAGGCTATTGTTCATGTAGCCCGACGTGCGATCGAAGAAGCCGACGGCACGCACCGCGAATTTATCCTCGATAACCGGTATATTGACCATCGCATTGGCCTGGCCACCGAGCTGGCCGCCGCTATCCGCGCTGCTGGTCAACTGGCCATCCACCGCGCCCGAAAGATATTTGAGGTTGGGCTTGGCGAAAATGACTCGAATGGTCCCCCCCATCGAACTTGCGCCGTATAGCGTCCCTTGGGGCCCGCGCAGAACTTCAACGCGCTCGACGTCGAACAGCCGGATGCCGGGGAGCGTGCCGCCGGCATCGTTCGAAACACCGCCGGTGCCGCTTAGCGGGACTTCGTCATAATAGAGGCCAACGAGCGGTTCACCGGTCGCGTAGAGATTACGAATGATGACGCGGCTGCCGCCGTTCGAATTTTCGTTGATGACGAGGCTCGGTGCGATCCGTGCCAAGGCATTAGTATCGGTGATATTCTGCCTGTTCAGGGTGTCCGCGCTGACCGCGGTGATCGAGAGCGGGGTGCGCTCGACGCTCGTCGCGCGCTTGAGCGCGGTAACCACGATTTCGCTGTCGTTGGGTGTTCCTGCCGGAAGTCCCGGCTGAGCGGCGGTCGGGTGCGCTTCGGGGTCTTGGACTGTTGCGCCAGAACTCGTTGTTGAAGGCGGGGCAATCTGCCCAACAGCAGCGACTGGCGTGAGCAACGCGGAGGTCGTCAAGAGCGCCGCAATCGCAATTCGGCGCGGTTTTCCTTCAACAACAGACTCAAAACTCATTGTCATTATAACCCCTTCTTTTTGCACAAATCATTTGTTTTCAGCTGACCCGGTTGAGCCAAGGCATCTACGTTCCCGATCTGATCTGGATTGCGTGGTGTTAAGCTTGCGCGCCGCCGTCACCTGTACGTGGGAACAAGCGGGAATGCGGAATCGTCGTTCACGTCCACCTTCGTGCTGTCGCTGCAAGCCATTAGAGGGCTGAACTCGAGCGATCGGCCGGTGCCGAGCGAGATCCGAGCCCCGTCTCAGCCACCCGCGCGAGAAGGCTGTGCCGCCGGCCATATGCGAAATAGCCGACAAGACCGATCGCATTCCACAGCGCGAACCGGATGAGTGTCTTCTCGGGGAGGCTGATCATGAGATAGATGCAGCCGATCACCGCCAGGCTTCCGACGAGCATGGGAGCAGGACAGCGAAAGACGCGCGGAAGATCAGGCGCCCGTCTTCGCAAGGTCATCATGCAGGTGGCGACGGCGATGAACGCGAGGAGTGTGCCCGCATTCGCGAGTTCGGCTATCTCGCTCAAGCTGAAGAATCCGGCCGCAGCGGCTACGAAAAGTCCGGTGACCGCTGTCACAAGGACGGGCGAGCCCGTTCTCTTCGAGACGCTGGAAAGGACTCGCGGGAGCAAGCCGTCGCGCGCCATCACGAAGAAAATGCGGCTTTGGCCGTACATCATGACGAGGATGACGGATGGTAGTGCGACGAGGGCGGCACCGCCGACGAGATACGCTACCAGCGGGTGATCAAGTGTCCGCAGCACGAGAGCGAGTGGCTCGGGCGATGCGCCGAGCGCAACATATGGCATTGCGCCAACGGCGCAAATCGCGACGAGGATGTAGATCGTCGTGCAAAGAAGCATCGAGCCGACGATTCCAATCGTAAGGTCGCGTCCTGGATCGCGCGCTTCTTCGGCGGAAGTCGCGACCGCATCGAAACCATAGAAAGCAAAGAAAACGATTGCGGCGGCGGCCATGACGCCGCGGGTTTCTCCTGCGGCCTCATGGCTTGCGAAGCCGTAAGGCATGAATGGGTGGAAATTCGCCGCGTGAAATGCCGGCGCGGTAAAGAGGACGAACGCTCCAAGCGCCGTTAGCTTGATCGTCACCAGAACGATGTTGAGAGTCGCACTCTCGCGAGTGCCGGCCATGAGCATTCCAGCGATGGTGAGACTGACGAGGACGGCAGGAAGATTGATGATGCCGCCGAGATGGGGACCGGCAAGAAGCGCGTGAGGAAGGTTGAGGCCGGCGGCGTGAAGCCAACCGACGAGATACCCTGACCAGCCGACCGCCACGGTCGAGCAGGCGAGTGAGTATTCAAGGATAAGGCTCCATCCAACGATCCACGCGATCGTTTCACCGGCTACGGAATAAGTATAAGTATAGGCGCTTCCGGCCGTCGGGATTAACGTCGCAAGCTCGGCATAGGCAAGTGCAGCGCAAGCACAGACGGCGCCAGCAACAGCGAATGACAGTACAACGGCGGGACCAGCACGCTCAGCGCCGACACCGGTTAGGGTGTAAATGCCCGTACCGACAATCGCGCCGACGCCGAGCGCAACGAGGTGCGGCCACGACAATGTCCGCCTGAGACTGTGCTGGGAATCGTGAGCATGCGCCTCAATGGGTTTGAGCGGTCCAAAAAAACTCATCACTTGTTCCTTCCAGACGCTCGTTCGAACCCTTCAGACCACCGAGAAGCCGCTCCAGAACGGATCCTGCCGGTCAATCCAAATCGTGTTGAATCCCGTTGCAATGGCGCTTCCTTCAATTGACGGGATGATCGCCGGCTTGCCACCAAGCTCCACGGCTTCTTCGACGCGGCCCGTAAAGCGGCTACCGATGAAGCTTTCATGCACGAAGCGATCGCCGGGCTTCAGCCGGCCTTTTGCGACGAGATGGGCAAGGCGCGCAGACGTTCCGGTGCCGCACGGTGACCGATCGATCGCGCGTTCGCCATAGAAAACAGCGTTGCGTCCGTCGGCGCCTTCGCCCGTGGGCTTATCGGTCCACATCACGTGCCGAACGCCCTGGATGCGGGGATCCGTCGGATGAACGGGATTGACGGCTTCTTGAACGAGCGACCGCACGAGGCGCGACAGCTCGATTATCCTTGCGGCGCCGAGGTCATCGAGCCCAGTGTAAGGTCCCTGCGGTTCGATGATCGCGTAGAAGTTGCCGCCATAAGCGATATCAATCGTAAGGCGGCCGAAGCCGGGCACATCAATTTCGAGGCCTTCGTAGGCGAGATAAGATGCGACATTGCGAATGCGGACCCACGAGACGCGCTCGCCTTCCTGGCCATATTCAACGTCTATTCGACCGGCCGGTACCTCAACTTTGAGCTTGCCGGGCATTGAGGGTGTGATCAGCCCATTTTCGAGGCCAAAGGTGATTATTCCGATTGTCCCGTGTCCGCACATCGGCAGGCATCCGGACGTCTCGATGAACAAGATCCCGACGTCACTATCGGGCGCAGTCGGCGGATACAGGAATCCACCGGACATCATGTCGTGGCCGCGAGGTTCAAAGCAGAGCCCCGTTCGGATCCAGTCGAAACGGTCGAGGAAGTCCTGGCGCCGATCGAGCATGCTTGCGCCGCGGAGCAGCGGAGCGCCGCCAGCCACCAGGCGGACCGGGTTGCCCGCTGTATGGCCGTCGATGCAGAAGAATGTATGTCGCACGTTCGTATCCTATGCGGTCGGAAACACCGTCGTGCGCAGTCCATATCTTCCTCGCGCGCCAATTGCGCTCGCGTCGAAAGGTCCGGACAAGCAACCGCAGCGACCAATCATTCTCACCTCCCGCCGTGTGTCGTATACGATATAACTATCTCGTCAACGGTCTGATAGGCCGCCTCGATCAGTCTTGGAGAGAAGCACATGCGCGGAATCGGTGGATCGACAGCGGAGCGTGAGCTCCAGGACATTCGTCCGTGGAGAGTGCCCGCGGCATCGATCGAGCGCAATGAAATTGCCGAGAGGATAGAGAAGGCCCGTCGCTTCACGCGCGACATCGGCAGTGGTGCTCTTCTTATCGGTGCCGGCCCGAGTCTCCGCTACTTCACGAGCGTCCCTTGGAAAGCGAGTGAAAGGCTCGTGGCGATGCTGCTGCCGGTTCGTGGCGTACCAATCGTGATTGCGCCGAAGTTCGAGCTTGGTACCTTGGAGGCGAGCCTCTCGATTGAGGCTGACGTCCGCTTGTGGGAGGAGGACGAAAGCCCTTCCGAAGTTGTTGCCGGAGCGCTGCGTGAGCACGGAGTGGGGGCCGTCGCGGTCGACCCAGCAATGGCATTCATGTTCGTTGAGCGCATCGCCAAGGCCGCGCCATCCATGTCAATGGTCGGTGCCTCCCCAGTCGTGGATCGTTGCCGCATGTACAAGTCACCAGCGGAGCTCGCGCTGATCCAACAGGCAATGTCGATGACGCTCGAGATCCAACGCCGAGTTGCACGCATACTTCACTCTGGAATTCGCCCAAGCGAGGTTCGGCGCTTTCTCGACGAGGCGCATCGAGCGATCGGAGCTCCTTCCGGGAGCGAATTCGCGTTGGTCCAGTTCGGACGAGCAAGTGCCTACCCTCACGGACTCCCGGGAGATTGCCCGCTTAGCGAAGGAGACATCGTCCTCATAGACACCGGCTGTGTCATTGAAGGTTATCACAGCGACATCACGCGAACCTACGTCTTCGGAGAGCCTACCGACGAGCAACGGCGAATCTGGATGCTCGAGCACCAGGCCCAGGCCGCTGCGTTCGAGGCCGTCCAACCCGGGCGGCCATGCGAAGAAGTGGACGCGGCTGCTCGTGCGACGCTGGAGGCGGCGGGACTCGGGCCGGACTACCAGCTTCCGGGACTGCCGCATCGCACGGGTCACGGGATCGGACTTTCGATTCACGAACCCGCCTATCTTGTACGCGGGGACCGGACTCCGCTCATGCCGGGAATGTGCTTTTCGAACGAACCAATGATTGTAATTCCTGACCGCTTCGGTGTCCGTCTGGAAGACCATCTCTACGTGACCGAATCGGGTGCGGCCTGGTTCACGGATCCCTCGCCCTCGATCGATGCGCCATTTGGCTGAATTGCGATACGGAGTCTTTCAAGATCCTCGAGAAGCGAACGCTTGATGCATACTCCACCACGCGCAAGAGAGCGCTGTCGCGCCGCAAATCGGCGGGACGAGGGCAATCGAGCGCCTTGGGCAGTCATGCCTTCAAACAATTTCTCAGCGCGCTCGAGATGATGAGCGACGTTCTGGCCAAGAAATCCACGCGGATCGATCGCAACGATTAGCTCGCCGCCGAGCGGTGATCCGCCTCTGCCTGCGTCAGCTTCCATCGATTCAGCGCTGGTGAGATCACCAATCAATGGGCCTGCGATAAGCTCAATCATGGCGGCAAGCGCCGAGCCCTTGTGACCACCGAAGGTAAGCATGGCGCCTTCGAGCGCGGCAGCGGGATCAATCGTCGGCTTTCCATCTTCGTCGACCGCCCAGCCTATGGGAATGGGCGTGCCCGCGCGGCGGTGCAACTCGATTTCACCCCGTGCAACAGCGCTCGTCGCGAAATCGAAAACAAATGGAAAGGGACCTGGACGCGGCCAACCGAAGGCGAGAGGGTTGGTGCCAAATAGGCCCTTGCTGCCACCTGCGGGCGCAACCCAAGCGTGGCTCGGGGTGCAGGCAAGGGCGACCAGGCCGTGGTCCACGACCGCTTCGACTTCTGGCCACAATGCCGCAAAGTGAACGCAATTGTTGATTGCGAGTGCTGCTATTCCGCTCGTTCTAGCCTTCTCGACAAGGAGGGGCAGGGCACGTTCGAACGCAAGTTGCGCATAGCCACCGCGCGCATCAACCCGCACGATAGCGGGAGCGGGATCGTCGATTTCCGGCACCGCATCCGGAACCACCGCTCCCTTGGCGAGCGTAGCGGCGCATACGATCAGTCGATACACTCCATGGCTCGCGCATTCGTCCCGCTCAGCTGCTAAGATAGTGCGCGTCACTGCCTCGACATGATCGCGTGAGAGGCCATGGTTACGAAGAACCGAACGGCAAAGGGCTTCAATCTCGTCGAACCGGAGCTGAACCATGTCGGGCGCCGCAGAATGCATTGCGCTTGCTTCCTCTGCCAAGAACTATGCTCCAGATTAAACCAAATTCGGTTGCAGGGAGTATCTTATATCGTATACGACTTGGCACAAAGGAGATAAGAATGACTGCTTCGCGGGCCCTGTGGAGGGGTGTGTATCCTGCTGCAACGACGCAGTTCACCACCGATCTTGCGGTCGATTTTGATGCGACGAAGAGGGTTCAGGCGGCGCTCGTCGACGACGGGGTAGACGGGCTCGTCCTCCTTGGAACCTGCGGCGAAAACAACTCGCTCGAAGCCGATGAAAAACGAACAATCCTGGAAGGCGCTGTCGAAACGATCGGCGGGCGTGTTCCGCTGGTCGCGGGCGTTAGCGAGCTTACCACGAAACGGGCGATCGAGTATGTCCGTGATGCCGAGAAGCTCGGCGTCGACGCGTTCATGGTTCTTCCCTGCATGGTCTATGTGCCGACCGTCGAGGAGCTGGTGGAGCACTTCCGGCGTGTCGCCGAGGCCACCTCACTTCCGATCATGCTCTATAACAATCCGCCCGCTTATCGTGTTAATATCGACTTTGCGACGCTCGAAGCGCTTTCAAATTTGCCCAATGTTGTGGCGATCAAGGAGGCGGCGCCCGACCCTCGACGCGTGACCGACATCATCAATCGGTTCGGTGACCGGTTCGCAGTGATGGCGGGTCTTGACGACGTGGCACTGGAAGGACTGATGCTCGGCGCGACCGGATGGGTCTCGGGCCTTACAAGTGCGTTTCCGGTAGAATCGGTGCGTCTTGTGAAAGCGGCCAACGAAGGCAAGTGGGAAGAAGCGCGTGCCATATACCGGTGGTTCATGCCGTTGCTTCATCTCGACGCTGAGCATGATCTCGTGCAGTCAATCAAGCTTGCCGAGATGATCATGGGCCGGGGTACTGAGCACGTTCGAATGCCGCGCATGCCGCTCACGGGCCAGCGGCGGTCAGACGTGATCCGGTGGGTTGAACGTTGCAAGGCGACGCAGCCCTCAAGGCAACTCGAAAGCGCGTGACCCATGGCGTGTCGAAGCCGGCGTGAACGAACGCTCAGGTTCCATATGCGTCTTGTTCGAACAAATGGTCGATGATCGGCAAGGCCACTGAAGACGGGTTTGAGTTAGCCGTCATCGGAGACGGAATTGTCGGGATTGCGTGCGCGCTCGAACTTCAGCGCCGCGGTGTCGCGACGACGATGATCGCTCCATCCGATCACCCGCGTGGAGCTTCGATCGGAAACGCCGGGCACATCGCAACGGAGCAGGTCGAGCCGCTTGCGTCGGCGGCGACAATCCGATCGTTACCGGCCCGGCTCTCGTTCCGCGGCGGCCCCGTTGCGCTCCCGCTTCGCGACATTGCGGAATGGCTACCCTTTTCGTTACGCTTCGTGTCGGCAGCGAGGCGCGACCGCCTCGCGCGTGGAACCATGATCCTCACCCAAATGCTTTCGACCGCGCTTCCGGCGTGGCGGCGCCTCGCCGCTGAAGCGGGCGCTGGACAACTGCTTCGCGAGGATGGCCATTATATCGTCTGGGAGAGCAAGGCGACTGCCTCCAGCGGTCGCGCTCATTGGGAACGAGCGAATTGCGGCGAGGCGCGATGGCGCGCCGCGACCAAGGCGGAGGTCGCGGATCTGCAAAGGCTTGTGAATGTACCGATCGAAGGGGCAATCCGTTTTTCCGGCAGTGGCCAGGTCACCGACCTCGACACACTTCATAAGGCGCTTCGGCTTCGCTTTGTCGAACTTGGAGGCACAATTCGCCACGCTGTTGCTACGCGACTCAATCCCAATGACAAGACAACGGTGATCACGCTCGCCGACGGATCGGCGCTTCGCGCGTCGAAGGTCGTGGTCGCCGCCGGCGTGGATTCGCGCAAGTTGCTCGAGCCACTCGGAATGACAGTGCCGA
>DASRBJ010000295.1:0-8617 GCA_035653695.1 Sphingomicrobium sp. | reverse complement strand
CAACACCCGCGTCGCAAACCATCACTTTTGCAAGACGTGCGGGATTTACACGCACCACCAGCGTCGATCGAATCCCGGCGAACTGGGCGTGAATGTCGCCTGTCTTGAGGGTGTGTCGCCCTTCGATTTCCGCGAAGTTCCGGTCAATGATGGCAATCGCCATCCGAGCGACAATGCTGAACACAAGACGTATCTTGCCGGCATTCTCCGCTTCGAGCCTTACTCCGGCGCTTGAGTTCGGTCGCGCAGTCGCCGCCGGCCGAGCCGCGGCTCCTGCTCCATTTGTCCTTCTTGCATGATCTTCGCGCGAAGCTCGCTCCGCTTTTCGTGAATTGACGCAATCACCGGGCCAACCGGCGCGCCCACATCGACCAGTACGGCCTCGGCAAGTTGTAGCGAGGCCTCGAGGGTTTCGAGAACCGCATCGGTAACGCCGAGCTTGTAAAGCTGCGCTGCATGGGCCGTGTCGCGGGCGCGAGCAATGATGGGGAGGCTTGGGACCCAGCCGCGTACGCGCGCTGCAAGCTGTGCGACGAGAACGGGGTCATCCATTGTCAGCACGAGGGCGGCAGCGTGACCGAGATGCAATTTGTCGGAAAGTTCTGTTCGCCGGACGTCGCCGAACAACACGTCATAATTGAGTTTCCGCGCTTCGCGAACGGTGTCGACGTCGCTGTCGATCGCAAGATAGGGCCGATCATGCGCAATCAACATGTCGGCGATCATCCGACCGACGCGGCCGAAACCGAAGATAACGGTTCGGTTCCTTGCTAGCGCATCAACCGGGTCCGTTGCCAACTGAGGCTCGGCCAGGCGGCTAGCCATCATCTTGCCCGCGGCCGCGAGCAATGGCGTGATTGTGAGGCCAACAGCGGTGACGGTTGTCCAGAACGCCGAATCGGCGTCCGAGACGATACCGGCGGCCGCCGCCGTCGCTAGGACGATGAGGCTGGTTTCCGACGGACTCGCCATCAGGACTCCAGTCTCGACGGCCGTCGACGGACGAATGCCGCTCAAGCGGACAAGCGCCGCAGTTATCGCGGCTTTGGCAACCAATAGCGCAGCTCCAGCGCCAGCGATCAAGGCCCACTGATGCGCGACTGCTCGAACGTCGATGCGCATTCCGACCGTGATGAGGAAAATCGCGAGGGCAAGGCCGGCGAGTGGCTTTGTAATTGCCTCCACCTCGGCGTGATAATCGGTTTCAGCAATGAGGATGCCTGCAATGAGGGCGCCGAGCAGGGGCGAAAGACCAACCTCTCGTGTCGCAATGCTTGCGAGGATCACCGTCAGAAGACTTGTTGCGAGAAAGAGTTCAGGGTTCTTCGTGCGGGCGGCCTGTGCAAATAGGCCGGCAAGGAACACGCGACCAAAAAACAGCATTGCGATTACGACGACAAGACCGAGAGCCGCCGTCCTTGCAAGCGCGCTGGATTCGGCTCGTCCACCAATCAGCTCAATGAAGAACAAAATCGGAACGAGGGCGAGATCCTCGAACATCAACATTGCAAAGGCCGTTCGCCCGACCGGCCCGTCGGTCCCGGAAATCGGTAGAACCAAGGATGTTGATGACATGGCCAAGGCGAGACCGAGCGCAACGGCGGTGGACAGGGTCGAGCCGGTCAGTAGCAATCCGGCGCTGATGAGGATTGCGCAGGCAATGAGCTCCGCGCTTCCAACACCGAGCACGGTCGGAGCCATGCTTCTTAACCGTCGGAAGCTGATGTGTAGGCCAGCCGAAAATAGAAGGAGGATGATCCCGAATTCGGCAAACGGCTCTATTGCCGCGGGATCGCTGATCGAGACAATCTCAAGCGAGCGATGCTTTTGCGCGAGTTCGCCGAGCGCGTACGGCCCGGCAGCAATGCCGACCAGGATGAACCCGATAATGGGTGAGACCTTCAGTCGCGCGAATGCCGGAATGACAATGCCGGCCGCGCCGAGAATTACCAGCGCGTCCTTGAGCCCCGATCCGCCCAGTTCGCCAGCCATGGGCCCTTAGAGCAGGTACCGGCGCTGCTGTCATGCCCGACGCTTTCGATGAAAAAAGAATCGAGGCTCGGGAAGGGCGCACGTCGCGGCGACATTGTCCGCTGGAATACGATGACGACAAAGCGATCGTCGCTGGCGGCATGACGTCATGACCGGGCGCGGCACGTGAACGACACCGCACGTGGCGCACGCGAGCGAGCGGCCCAATTATGCGCGACCACCCCCTGGTCGACGGTGGCGCTTTGCGTCGGAAGGGCTCAGGCCGGCTGCGCTTCTTCCGCCATTGCTGTTTCGAGATTTCGAACGATTGCCTCGAAGAACTGCTCCGTCGTCATCCAAGCTTGCTCGGGGCCAACAAGGATCGCCAGATCCTTGGTCATTTCACCCGCCTCGACCGTCTCGATGCACACTCGCTCGAGTGTCTCGGCAAAACGGACGACATCCGGCGTGTCGTCGAACTTGCCGCGGTACTTGAGGCCGCCGGTCCACGCGAAAATGGAGGCAATCGGGTTCGTCGACGTCGCCTTGCCCTGCTGATGCATACGGTAGTGGCGCGTGACCGTACCATGCGCGGCTTCTGCTTCGACGGTTTTCCCATCGGGCGTCATCAAGACCGAGGTCATCAATCCAAGAGATCCAAAGCCCTGAGCGACCTGGTCAGACTGGACATCACCGTCATAGTTCTTGCAAGCCCAGACAAACTTGCCGCTCCACTTGAGTGCCGAGGCAACCATGTCATCGATCAGTCGATGCTGATATTCGATGCCAGCGGCCTGGAATTTCGCCTTGTATTCCTTGTCATAAATCTCCTGGAATATATCCTTGAAGCGCCCGTCATAGGCCTTGAGGATCGTATTCTTGGTCGAGAGATAGAGCGGCCAGCGGCGTCCCAGGCTGTAGTTGAAGCAGGCGTGAGCGAAATCCCGGATCGACGCGTCGAGATTGTACATGCCCATTGCGACCCCGGATCCGGGAAAGTCGAACACATCGAATTCGAGCTTTTCGCCATTGTCGCCAACGAAGGTCATCGTAAGCTTGCCCGGGCCGGGAACGAGGAAATCGGTCGCGCGATACTGGTCGCCGAACGCATGTCGTCCAACGACGATGGGATCCGTCCAGCCGGGGATAAGACGCGGCACGTTTGAAATGACGATCGGCTCACGGAAGATGCAGCCGCCAAGGATATTGCGGATGGTCCCATTCGGAGACTTCCACATCTTCTTGAGGCCGAACTCCTCGACCCGAGCTTCGTCGGGCGTAATGGTCGCGCACTTGACGCCCACGCCATGCTTCTTGATTGCATTGGCAGCATCGACCGTCACCTGATCGTCGGTCGAATCGCGGTTCTGGATCGAAAGATCGTAATAGAGAAGTTCGACATCGAGATATGGCTGAATCAGGCGTTCTCTGATCCACTGCCAAATTATTCGGGTCATCTCGTCGCCGTCGAGTTCGACGACCGGATTTTTCACCTTTATCTTGGACATGCGCTTTCCCGACATCTGAAATTTGGCGGCGCCTTAGATGGCGAGGATAACGCGCGCAACCGCAGCGTTGTGCCGGCGGCTCAGCGCCATTAATGCCTTCTTCCATGTCTTCGCTCGACAAGCACGATAGCCCGCTTCCGACGACTACCGTCAAATGGCGCTTTCCCTCGATCCATCCCGAGGGCCGCAAATACACGGTGATCGCCGCCGGGATTACGTTGCTCGCCTTCCTTCTCCACTGGAGCTTCATCGCTTGGCTTCTGGTCGGAGCGACGATCTGGGTTGGGACTTTTTTTCGCGATCCAGTCCGCACGACACCGCGCGGTGACAAGCTCATCGTTTCGCCCGCCGACGGGCTAATTACGATGATTGCCCGAGTTCCTCCGCCGCCGGAACTGCGCGGCCCGGATGCTCTGCCGGACGGCGATTACACGCGCGTCTCGATTTTCATGAGCGTGTTCGACGTGCATATTAATCGCGCACCGATCACCGGCCGCGTTAAGCGAATTGCCTATGTACCAGGCAAGTTCGTCAATGCAGACCTCGACAAGGCCAGCGAAGACAATGAGCGGCAGCACATATTGATTGAAGGATCCGACGGCCTGCGAATCGGCTTCACGCAAATCGCTGGCCTTGTCGCAAGAAGAATTCTGTCGTTCGTTCGTGAAGGCGATGTGGTTGAAGCGGGGCAAAGGGTTGGGTTGATCCGCTTCGGAAGCCGCGTTGACGTCTATCTTCCTTCTGGGACGTCACCCAAGGTGCTTCTCGGGCAGCGTTCCATCGCCGGCGAGACAATTCTTGCCGAAATCGGCACGGATGTTGCCCTCACGGGCCTCAGCCAATGATCGACGATCGGGATCCGCGGCGGATCCCGTTCCGAGCGATGATTCCAAATGCCGTCACTGCGCTTGCTCTCTGCTTTGGGCTCACCGGAGTCAGCCTCGCCATTGGCAATCACTGGGAGAAGGCGCTTGGCTCCGTTATCCTTGCGGGAGTTCTGGATGGACTCGACGGTCGCATCGCGCGCCTGTTGCGCGCGCAGAGTAAATTCGGTGCCGAACTCGACTCTCTAAGCGACAATATTGCCTTCGGCACCGCGCCAGCACTGATCTTGTTTCTTTGGTCGCTGCGCGCGGAACCGCGCTTTGGCTGGCTTGCGGCACTCGCGCTCGCTGTCTGCTGTGCGCTTCGCCTGGCGCGCTTCAACGCGCGGCTCGACGCCGCGGAACAACCGCACAAGTCCGCCGGGTTCAACACCGGCGTTCCCGCGCCGGCGGGCGCCGGTCTCGCGTTCGTGCCGATCTACTTGTGGCTTATCAGTGGTGACGAGCGATTTCGCTCATGGCCAGCAGTCATGGCCTGGACTGTGTTCATCGCAGCACTCATGATTTCGAGCCTTCCAACTTACAGCTGGGCAAGCATCCGCATTCGCCGCTCGTGGCGGATGTTCGCACTTGCAGCCTTGACGCTGTTTGGAGCTTCGCTGCTGGTTGCGCCGTGGCCCACCTTGCTCGCCCTTGCGGCAGTTTACCTCCTGATGATCCCTCTTGCTTACGCGAGCTATCGGCGGGTCATGCGGCGGCGCGCAACGGCACGATCGCGCTTGTAGCTGAACGCTCTTTCGGCCGGATTCGAACGCGTTGAGCAGTGGTTGGCACTGCCTCGCTCAATGTCTTGCCCTTGAGCGCAGCGGCAATCTTCGCGCCACTTTCTTCGACCATTGCCGCACCAATGGCGACGAGAAGCCACAGGGTTGCAATGAAGGGAAGGGTGCCCAGTATTGCGATCGTCACGGGTTCAGTCTCCTCTTGATCGGTGATATGTTCACCTTATGTTCTCACTTGTCAAGTCGACACCTAAGCCTTTCCAATCGCTTGAAACTGGAGCCGAGTTCGTCTACTTGCCCGCGCATCCCACAGGCGGAGCTTACATACCGGTGCCAGCCGAAAGGCTGGTCATTCGGCTTCGCTGAGGCAGAACCGGAAGGAGAAAAACTATGGCGGCCACGGTCGTCACCATGCAGCAATTGCTCGAGGCCGGAGCTCATTTCGGCCACCAGACCCACCGTTGGAACCCCAAGATGAAGCCGTATATCTTCGGCGATCGCAACGGGGTTCACATTATTGACCTGTCGCAGACCGTTCCGCTGTTTGCGCGCGCTTTGGACTTCATCCAGCAGACCGTCAGCCGTGGGGGCAAGGTGCTTTTCGTTGGCACCAAGCGCCAGGCTCAGGATGCGATCGCGGACGCCGCGCGATCATCGGGCCAGCATTTCGTCAATCATCGCTGGCTCGGCGGCATGCTGACCAATTGGAAAACCATCTCGAACTCGATCAAGCGCCTGAAGAGCCTCGAGGAGCAGCTTTCGGGCGACACGACTGGTCTCACCAAGAAGGAAGTGCTCCAACTCACCCGTGAGCGCGACAAGCTTGAAAAGAGTCTTGGCGGAATTCGCGACATGGGTGGTCTTCCCGACATCATGTTCGTGGTGGATACGAACAAGGAAGAGCTTGCGATCAAGGAAGCGAACACGCTTGGCATTCCCGTCGTTGCGATCCTCGATTCCAACAGCGACCCCAGCGGAATCGCGTTCCCGGTTCCCGGTAATGACGATGCGAGCCGAGCAATTCGCCTGTACACGGACGCCATCGCGCAGGCCGTCGGCGAGGGTCGCACCGGCAATGCCGCGGCGCGTGGCCGGGACATCGGCGAAATGGCCGAGCCGCCAGTAGAAGCGGCGCTCGAAGCCTAAGTCGAACGCCTGCAGTGGCAGGGCGACATTCCTATATTGAAAGCTGAAATGCGCTCCTTGCTAGTGAGCGCACAAGGAAGGAAGAAATGATGGCTGAGATCACGGCCAAATCGGTGAAGGAACTGCGCGAGCGCACGGGCGCCGGCATGATGGACTGTAAGAAGGCGCTCGAGGAAACCGCCGGGGACATGGAAGCGGCGATTGATTGGCTTCGTGCCAAGGGTCTTTCGGCGGCTGCGAAGAAGGCGGGCCGAACTGCTGCCGACGGTCTCGTTGGAGTC
Organism: Sphingomicrobium sp.; assembly: GCA_035653695.1. Classification (GTDB taxonomy): domain Bacteria; phylum Pseudomonadota; class Alphaproteobacteria; order Sphingomonadales; family Sphingomonadaceae; genus Sphingomicrobium. The sequence goes on along the minus strand of DASRBJ010000295.1, from coordinate 2,105 downwards.
GCGGTTGCCGAGAACCGCGGTGCGATCGTCGAGGTTAATTCCGAAACCGACTTCGTTGCCAAGAACGAGATCTTTCAGGAGTTCGTCCGCGAGGTAGCGAACCTCGCGCTACAGCATGGTTCCGATGTCGAAAGCCTTGGCGCGGCGCAATATCCGGGTGGCGGCACCGTCCAGGAGAAGCTTACCGACAATATCGCGAAGATCGGCGAAAACCAGTCGCTTCGGCGAGCGGCCGTGCTCGAAGTGAATGAGGGCGCCGTCGTGTCCTATGTTCATAACCAGGTGGCGCAGGGCCTTGGAAAGATTGGTGTTCTCGTTGCTCTCGAGAGCAGTGCTCCAGTCGATACACTGACGCAACTCGGGAAGCAGATTGCGATGCACGTTGCAGCCGCGCACCCGCTTGCGCTCACTGCCGACGATCTCGATCCCGCACTCGTCGAGCGTGAGCGGGCGATCGCGATGGAAAAAGCCAAAGAGAGCGGAAAGCCCCAGAACATCATCGAGAAGATGGTCGAAGGCGGACTGATGAAATTCCGCAAGGAAAATGCCCTGACGTCACAGCTGTTCGTGATGGACAACAAGACGCCCGTCGCTGAAGTCGTTGCGTCGGCTGCAAAAGATGCCGGCACGGGAATTGCGCTGATCGGCTTTGTCCGGTTCCAGCTCGGCGAGGGTATCGAGAAGAAGCAGGAAGACTTTGCGGCGGAAGTCGCTGCGGCCGCCGGAACAGCAAAGCCGGAGCCCGTAGCTTAGGCAGGACGAATACTGCTTGGCAGTTGGCAACGGGGCGGCTCGGCCATAAAGGCGGGGCCGCCTTTGCTGCTTCTAGGGGACTTCCAATCGCATGAGCCGACCGCGCTTCAACCGCATCCTCCTGAAGCTTTCGGGCGAGGCGCTCATGGGCCAGGGGCAATTTGGCATTGATCCAGTGGCGGTTGCCGGACTTGCCGAGGAGATCGCGGCCGCCAAAGGCCTCGGGCACGAGCTCTGTCTTGTCGTGGGTGGCGGCAACATCTTCCGGGGAATGGCTGCTGCTGCCAAGGGGTTCGACCGCGCGACAGCGGATTACATGGGAATGCTGGCGACGGTCATGAACGCGCTCGCTCTTCAGAATGCGCTCGAGAAGCTCGGCGTCGACACCCGCGTGCTGTCGGCAATCCCGATGGCGAGCGTTTCGGAGCCCTACATTCGCCGGCGCGCACTTCGCCACCTCTAAAAGGGGCGCATCGTCCTATTTGCGGCAGGGACTGGAAATCCGTTTTTCACGACGGATACCGCAGCCGCCCTGCGTGCTGCGGAAATGGGCTGTGACGCACTTTTCAAAGGCACAAGCGTCGACGGGATCTACACGGCCGATCCCAAGAAAGTTGCTGATGCTCGGCGCTACGACAACGTGACCTTCGGGCGAGTGCTGAGCGACAATCTTAAAGTGATGGACGCTGCTGCCGTCGCACTTTGCCGCGACAACAACATCCCGATCGTCGTTTTCAACATCCGCCAATCCGGCAATCTGGCCGAAGTTTTGGCAGGACGCGGGACCGCGACTGTCGTTGAGAATGGAGAGTAGGAATGACCACCACCGTCAGTACCGCCGACCTCAAGCGTCGAATGCAGGGTGCGCTCGATGCCCTGAAGCACGACCTCGCTGGCCTTCGGACCGGGCGCGCCTCGACGGCCTTGCTCGATCCGGTTCATGTTGAAGTCTATGGATCGAACATGCCGCTCAACCAGGTCGCGACCGTCTCCACGCCCGAGGCGCGCATGCTCTCGGTCCAGGTCTGGGACCGATCGAACGTCGGTCCGGTCGAAAAGGCCATCCGGTCTGCCGGGCTTGGGCTCAACCCGATTACCGACGGACAGGTGATCCGGTTGCCGATCCCCGAACTTACCGAGGAAAGGCGCCGCGAGCTTGCAAAGCTCGTCGGGCAATATGCCGAAAAGGCGAGGGTTGCCGTTCGCAACGTTCGGCGGGATGGAATGGACCATCTCAAGACTGACGAGAAAAAGCACGAGATCAGCGAAGATGAGCGCAAGCGTCTCGAGCACGAGGTTCAAAAGCTAACCGACGACACGATCAAGGAAATCGACGAAGCGGCGGCAACCAA
>DASRBJ010000294.1:0-2811 GCA_035653695.1 Sphingomicrobium sp. | reverse complement strand
TGGTAGAGCATCGGTCTCCAAAACCGAGGGCCGTGGGTTCGAGTCCCTCCACTCCTGCCAAAAACTGGCTTGCCCCTTTCGAGCGAACCTTGAAGACCGGCCATTCAACGGCTAAGTGAGCGCCAGCCCCGCCGGCCATGCAAGGCCTCGCGGGGCGCTTTTCTATCAACGAACGAGAAGAAGCGACCCAAGTAGTGGCCAAAGTTTCTCCAGGCGAATTTATCCGTCAGGTGCGGGTCGAGACCGGAAAGGTCCATTGGCCGACGCGCAAGGAGACGATCGCGACGGCGATCATGGTCATCATCATGACCTTGATCCTTGCCGTGTTCTTCGCCGGTACGGACTATTTCTTCACCGTCATGGTTCGCTTCCTTCTTGGCTTGCTCGCCAAGTGAAAGCGCAATGACCCTCCACTCATCTTCGTCGCGTAACGGGCGAAGAGCACAGGATTGAACAGGTAATTCCCATGTCCCGCTGGTACATCATCCACGCATATTCCGGTTTCGAGAACAAGGTTCGCGATGCGATCCAAAGCGAGGCACACCGAATGGGCCTTGATCGCTTCGTTGAACAGATCGAGGTGCCGACCGAGACGATCACCGAAGTCAAGCGCGGCAAGAAGGTTCAGTCCGAGCGAAAGTTCATGCCGGGGTACGTGCTCGCGAAGCTCGAGATGAACGACCAGGTCTATCACCTCGTGAAGAACACGCCGAAGGTGACCGGCTTCCTTGGCCCTGGCGGCAAACCGCAGCCCATTCCGGACACGCAGGCCGCGCGCATGCTTGATACAAAGGACGAAGCGGCAGCGGCCGGACCAAAGGCCAAAGTCAACGTCGATTACGAGATCGGCGACGCGGTAAAGGTGCTCGATGGTCCGTTCGCGACGTTCAACGGCGTCGTCGAGGAACTCGACTTCGATCGTGGTCGCGTGAAGGTCTCGGTTTCGATCTTCGGGCGCGCAACGCCAGTCGAACTCGAATTTGAGCAAGTCGAACGAGTCAAATAGTTCCGCCCAAAGCCCGAGCAAAATGGCGCTGCCGCCGCTTGCCTGAAAGGGCCTGTTGCGCTCGACACGACCGCCGCGCTGAAAGCGCTCCTTGCAATGAGCCCCGGACGGGAGGCGAGAAAGCTCCCGGATTGATCGGGTTTATGCGGTCGTCGCGTCCGGTCTCTCGTTTCGACGGGCTTGGCCCATCGCCTCGGCAAGCGCCTGGGCGAGAGTTGCCAGTCGGTATGGCTTGAGGATGACGGTGCGCCCGCCACCACCCCGCTCGGCAATCTCCTCGCTATAGCCCGTTGCGAGAATGACCGGCAGAGAAGGCTGTTCCTGCGCGAGGATATCGGCAAGCTTCAGTCCCCCCATGCCGGGCATCACGACGTCGCTCAAAACGATGTCGAATCGGTCCTGTCGAGAAATTTCCAAAGCCTGCTCGCCCGAGGTGGCGCGCGTCACATCATGACCCAGTTCGGAAAGCAGCGTCTCGGCAAAGTTTCCGACATCCTCATTGTCCTCGACGACCAGAATTCGCGCTGGCGGCAATTCCGGCGCGATCGCGGCGCGCGTTTCAGGTTCGGCGGGCGTGGATGAATCGACGCAAGGCAGGATCAAACTGATCGTGCTCCCTTTGCCGGCTTCGCTTCGCGCGCGGACCTCGCCACCAGACTGGCTCGCAAATCCATAGACTTGGCTAAGGCCAAGCCCGGTACCTGAGCCGGTCTCCTTGGTCGTGAAGAAGGGTTCAAAAATCCGGTCGACCACTTCGGGCGCCATTCCGCTCCCATTGTCCTCGATATCGAGTGCGACAGCGGGCGATCCCCGCTCTTGGGCCGCGTCACGCGTTCGGATCGTCAGCGTTCCTCCATCGCGCATCGCATCGCGCGCGTTGGATGCGATGTTGAGAATCGCCGACTGGAGCTGCGCGCGGTCAGCCTCTATTCGGCAGGGAAGATTTTGAAGATCCGTGACGATCCTGATGCGCTCGCCCATTGTTCGGTCAAGCATGTCGCGCATGTCGCTGACAAGCGCGTTGAGATCGATGCGCTCGGGTTTCAGCGGCTGGCGACGAGCAAAGGCGAGCAGCTGGCTCGTCAGCGATGCGGCGTTCGTCGCGGCCTGAACGATCGCCTGCGCAAATCGAATGCGCTTTTCCTCCGGGACCGTGGGCCTTGTCAGTATGTCGGCCGATCCCTGGATCACCGTCAGCTGATTGTTGAAGTCATGCGCAATGCCGCCCGTCAGCTGGCCGAGAGCCTGCATTTTCTGGCTCTGGCGGAGCTGATCCTCGGCTTTCGCGCGCTCGTCCATCTGCTCTTCAAGGAGGACATTGGCTTGGGCAAGCGCTTCCGCGCGATTTTCAAGTTCGCGGTTGGCGCGACGAAGTTGCGCTTGGGCAAGGCCGATGCTTGCAACCACGAGTGCGGCGAGCACGAACAGCCCAGCGAGCACAAGGTAGCGGGACAAGCGTCGGTAAGGTGCCTCGCGATCGATATCGAGCACAACGGTGCCGATGCGCACGCCTGACTGGACAACTGGCGAAACGACCCGGATTACGTGCGGGTCTGCCGCCGCCATTGCCGCGATCGTCGGCTGGATTGGTCCGCCACCTCGGCGATAGCCCGCAATCAGACGTCCGTTGCTTCTAAAAATGCTGATTCGGCGGATCTGGTTGTTGGTCCGAAAGGCATTCACGGCCTGCTGAACGGCGGCCGGATCATCGAAGTCGATCGCGGCCGCGGACGAGGCAGCGAGTATGTCGGAAAGAGCCTGTGTCTGCTCGGTACGCGCGTGATCGTAGGTCCATTCGTTCTGGA
>DASRBJ010000293.1:0-7546 GCA_035653695.1 Sphingomicrobium sp. | reverse complement strand
GGCCCGTCGGTGACAATCAAGAGCCACCACAATGTCGGCGGCCTTCCTGAGCGCATGAACATGAAACTGGTCGAGCCATTGCGCGAACTGTTCAAGGACGAAGTGCGTGAACTTGGACGCGAGCTCGGCTTGCCCGACGCCTTCGTCGGACGGCACCCGTTTCCAGGTCCTGGGCTTGCAATTCGCATACCGGGGGAAGTTACTCGCGAGAAATGCGACATCCTTCGAAAGGCGGACACGATCTACCTTGAAGAGATCCGCAATGCTGGGCTCTATGATGCGATTTGGCAGGCTTTTGCAGTTCTGCTTCCTGTCCGAACCGTCGGCGTCATGGGCGATTACCGAACCTATGACCACGTTTGCGGATTGCGTGCGGTAACATCGCTCGACGGGATGACTGCTGACATTTATCCGTTCGACGCGGCTTTCCTAAGCCGAGTTGCGACGCGCATTGTGAACGAGGTCCAGGGCATCAATCGCGTTGTCTATGACTATACCTCAAAGCCGCCAGGAACGATCGAATGGGAGTGAAGTGGTTACTTGTACTCAGCGCGTTGTGCGCGATCAGCGCGGCGCCGCCGAAGGTCGATCCTGACACCAGCTCCTGGTGGGCAACGACAGCACAGCTTTCGAACGATGCAATGGAGGGCCGCGATACCGGTTCGCCCGCGTATGAGCGCGCTGCGCGCCTTGTTGCGTCAAAGTTCAAAAGCGCAGGTCTCAGCCCCGCAGGAGAGGGTGGCACATGGTTTCAACGAGTGCCGATGCATGAGATCCGAATAGTGAGCGCGAAAGTGACGGTCGGCGAGCGACGCCTGCTTTTCCTGCACGACCTTACCGTGACGCCGACCGAAGGCATGCCAGCGCAGCTGGACGCATCGCTTTTCTATGGCGGCTATTGTGAACCGGCATCACTCGGCAACGTTGCCGGGAAGATCGTCATTTGCCATGGCACACATAAGGCTGGCCTGCCTACCGCGGCACAGCGGGAATCGGCAGTTCGAGCGGCTGGCGGAGTTGGGATCCTCACAATCGCTGATCCCGGATTCACGATAGAACCGCCGCGTTGGCCCTACGCCTATGCGCGCACTGTGACCCTTGCGAGCGCTCGCGGCAATCCTGACCGGTTCGTGCGCATGACTCTCAATGCGGCGTCTCTTGGAAAAGTGCTTGAAGGTGCCGCCGCCGGCGGGGAAGCCGCGGCGCTTGTTGAGGAGGGGAGTGCGGGTAAGCCCCTCGCGAGCTTCGCGGTACCTTCACGACTGCGTGCGCAATTCACGATCCGTGAACGCGACCTCTCATCGCCAAATGTGCTTGCCTATTTACCAGGAAGTGATCCGCGGCTCGCAGATCAGACAATCGTTCTTTCGGCTCACCTCGATGGCTATGGCTACGGCGAGCCGGTCAAGGGCGACCGGATTTACAATGGGACTCTGGACGATGCGGCTTATGTCGCTTTGCTGATCCGGCTTGCGGAGCGGCGGGAACGGAAGCCATTTCGTCGTCCAGTCCTTTTTGCGGCGTGGACCGGCGAGGAGAAGGGGCTGCTGGGATCCCGCTGGTTTATCCAGCACATGACCATTCCGAAGTCGCGCATTGCGGCTGACATTAATCTGGACCAGTTGCGACCGATCTTTCCGCTTCGGCTGCTAACCGTTCACGCGCTTGATGATACGAGCCTCGGCGATGATGCGCGCGCCGTCGCCGCGAACCTCGACATCGCGGTGCAGAAGGACCCGGAACCGGAACGGAACCTGCTGCAGCGATCGGACCAGTGGCCTTTCCTGCAGGCGGGAATTCCTGCCACCGCGTTCGTCTTCGGCTACCGGCCGGGCTCAGCGAGCGAACGTATCTATCGGCAATGGTACCGCACCGGTTACCACAAACCGCAGGATGACCTTCAACAACCCATGGACTGGCGGGCTGCGCCGACTTCAACCGCTTCTTCTACGAACTGGTCGAGCGCGTGGCTGATCAGCCGCAAGCGCCTGCCTGGAAACCAGGAAGCCCGCTAAGGCCGCACTAGAACTCTCCCGTTGGCGGTTGTTCGTGCGGTCTTTGCCAGTCCCGGCTCTGTCCGCCTGTCGGCTCGCCGCTTGTCTGTGAACGGTCAACGGTTCGGACCGCGAGCCGCTGGCGAGCATAGGTCCCGATGAGGGCTGCCGCGATGCCGGATGCCGCGGCGACTGCTATTGACCAGCGGGGGCCGAAGTGATCCGCAACCCAGCCCACAATAGGCGCGCCGACCGGCGTTCCGCCAAGGGCGATCGCGAGACGGATCGCCATCACTCTGCCGCGCATCGAGGGCTCGGTCGATAGCTGCATGAGACTGTTGCTTGTGTTCATAAACGTGAGCGCAGCTGCGCCAACGATCACGAGTGCGGCGCCGAAGAGCCAGTAGAGCGGCGCGATCGCTGCAAGCGCACAGCCAAGCCCGAATATCGCAGCGCCAATGAGGAGATACCGGAATCGTGGGCGGTCGCGTCCCGCTCCGATCAATGCGCCGGACATGGTTCCGATCGCCATGATCGAGGAAAGCAGGCCATAGCCGCCGGCGTCCTTGTGAAAAACACGGACTGCCATGGTTGAGATGAAAATCGGGAAATTTAGACCGAACGTCCCGATGAGGAATAGCATGATGAGCGTGATACGAAGGTCGCGCCGTTCCCAGGCATAGCGGAAACCTTCAGTAAGGCTTCCCCTGGTCCGTTTTGCTCGCGCACGCTGGTGCAATTCTGAAACTCGCAGCGCCGAAAGAGAAATGAGTACAGCGATGAATGAGATTCCGTTGGCAACGAACGCCCAGCCCGTGCCGACCCAGCAGCAATTGCCGGGCCCGCCATGCGGGCAGCGTTGAAAGAAGTCGAGTTCAGCGCAACGGCATTCACAAGATCCTCATCCCCGACGAGTTCGGCGACAAAGGTCTGCCGGACCGGTGCGTCAAATGCCGAGACACAGCCGAAAAGGAATGCAAAAACGTAAACGTGCCAGAGCTCAACCAGGTGAGTGATGGTCAGTGCTCCAAGGGCAAGTGCGAGCAGACCCATCAGCGCCTGCGTAATTAACAGCAGTTTGCGCTCGTTGAAGACGTCCGCGGCAAGTCCCGTCAGCGGCAGCAGGAGCAGCTGAGGCCCGAACTGCAGGGCCATGACGACGCCCACTGCCGACGCCTTGTTGTGCGTTAGCTCGGTAAGAACAAGCCAGTCCTGCGCCGTGCGCTGCATCCAGGTGCCGATGTTCGAGACTAGAGCGCCGAGCGACCAGACGCGATAGTTATAGCTTCTTAGGGACCGGAAAACCGCGGGAAGTGCAACGCTCACGAACGCTCCAGCAGCGCTAGGATTTCGTCAGTAGTTCCCGTCTCGCCGAGCCTTGGGAAGATATTGCTGATGCTCGAATTGTGCGCTTCGGGGCGAAGATCCGCCATCGCGTCAATGGCAAGCGTGACGTTGAAGCCCGCTTCATAGGCCTGGCGCGCCGTCGACTCGACGCCAATGGAAGTCGCTACACCAGTGATGACCACTTGTGTCACTCCCCTATTGCTCAACTGCTGTTCGAGATCGGTGCTCGCGAACGCTCCCCAGGTCTTCTTCGTGACGCATATGTCCTCTGGCTGTTGACCAAGGTCAGGAAGAAGTTCCGTCCAGTTGGATGGGGGTGCCTCAGTTGACCGCGGCTGCTCGGTCCGCCCGGGCGCTGCTCCAGCGACGTTGACCAGCACCACTGGAAGCGAGTGCCTGCGAAAAGCGTCGGCCAAACGCCGAGAGTTCCGCACCGGCTTCTCGATCGCTGCTGGGCCCGCCATGGCGGCGATTCCTTTTTGCAGATCGATAACGACGAGTGCCGTTTTCGCATCAAGTGAAGTGACTGGCATAAGATTCGATCCTTGTTGGTCCTTGGCAGAAAACTCACTGTTAACAGTAACTTGCCGTTTACCAGTGGGTTGACTTGTACGCGCTCCCGAGTTCTCGATTGCCAAACGTCGCAAAGCGTGGAGCGTTCGGGGGGTCGATGAGAAACTTTAGAGTGCTGCTGCTCGGTGCCATCCCTCTAACGGTGTGTGGAACGATGTCGGAGGCGAAAATCCACCTGTTTGGAAAGCCGCGCGCAAGCGCCCAGACGGCTTCTTCGCCGCGGAAGCCGACGGTCTCCGGCCCGCAGCCAATTCCCTACCACTGGACTGCGGGCGCAGCACCCAAGGCCCACTGGGACATGGTCGCCAAGTTCAAGAAAGTGGGCCTTAGTCCAGGCCAATATGTCTGGGCAACCGGCGCAGTGCCGTCTGGCGAGACTCGGATCATCGTCGATCTGTTAACGCAGATGACCTATGTCTACCGGGGCGACGAGCTCCTCGGTGCATCGACAATGTCAAGCGCCAAGACAGGCCACATCACGCCTTACGGCAACTGGACCATTCTCGAGAAGCGCCCCTTCTATCGCTCCAAGAAATACGACAACGCGCCAATGCCCTGGATGGAACGCATCGACAATTATGGGATCGCGTTTCACGGGGGCGTCAATCCCGGCTACCCGGCAAGCCACGGTTGCATGCGTCTTCCAATGAAATTTGCCGAGAAGCTTTACGGCGTCACCAAGATCGGGACGAAAGTTCTGATTGAAGGCTGATTGGATGAGGCGCCGCCCGACGAGCAGCGCCTCGCCGAGCCTCAATCCGTTCCGCGGCCAGTCCCGCTGTTTTCGCTGTTGTTCGTGCCAAGCGTTGCTTCCGCGGTTGGGCTGGGAGTCGCACGAGGTTGCAGTACCTCGTCGGCGCGACTGCTCAGTTCCATTACCTCTTCCGAAGGCGCTTGGCTGCCTTGCGATTGCTGCTGCTCACGTCCTTCAGTCGGTTTTTGACGGTTCCTGCGCCAGCTGTCGAAGTCCTGGTGGAACTGCTGCTCGCGTTCGCGGCAATAATCTTCATAGTCACGATCGAGCGCCCTCATCTGGCGGTCGCGCCAGCTTCGATAATGATCGTCCTGATGGCTGCTGAAGTTGCGCGGCGAGCGTTCCCAGTCGCCCCGCGCATCACGGGTCGGCTGTCGGCTTTGCGAACTGCCGTAGTCTTCTTGGAAGCTGCCATAGCCGCGCGTGCGTCCCGAGCCAGCTGACCTGCCGCTTTCGCGCGTGTTCCATTCATCCGGGTGCGTGCGGCGGTACTGGCGATCGTCATCGCGGAACCATGATTGCGCGCGTTCACTGGACTGACTTGGATAATGGTCGGGGCCTCGCTCCGCACGATCCCATTCGCGCTCGCCGTCGCTAAACATGAAATTACCGCTTCGGTCGCGCTCGCCGCGCTCATCATTACGGCTGTCGCGGCTCCCTTGCCTCCGGCCTTCCGCGCTCGTTCGCGGAGGCCCATTGCGCCCTTCGTCGCGCCAGTCACGTTCACGGTCGCGGTCGTCGCCACGATCCCAGCCCTCATCATATTCGCGAAAATAGCCGTGCTGAGCCATTCGAATTCCTCCAGGTGGTGAAGTCCGGCTAATTATGCCGGTTATCGAAACGATCGGGGGCGGCCTCAGGATGCGCAGTTCGTCGAACAGCCGAAAAATTGGCAGCAGTGGGGCTTAGGCGGCTCTCGATTGCTGCGCATGGAATGGCAGCTCGAGGCTGGTAAGCAATCCGGGATCATTATCCTCGAGCACGAGCTGGCCGTCATGCAAATGGGCGATCGCCTCCGCAAGCGCCAAGCCGAGACCGGCACCCTCGTCAGATCGGCTCGAGTCGAGGCGCCCGAATCGCCGCCGGGCTTCGGCGCGGCGCTCTGCGGGGATCCCGGGACCTCGGTCAGCGACCTCGATCCGGACGCGCTGATCGGCCGGCCGGACCCGTACCCGGATTTCTCGGCCAGCGGACGCATAGCGGATCGCATTCTCGATAAGATTGCTGATCGCCTGCGCAAGAAGCTGCCGATGGCCGAAGAGCGGTACTGGACGCAGTGGACGTTCAAACTCGAGCCGTGCCCCGCGCTCGTCCGCGAGAGGATCGTACATTTCGGCGAGTTCTGCGGCGAGTTCGCCGGCGTCGAACCACGCAAATTGCTTGCGGCCAGTGAGTGCCTCGGAGCGACTGATCTCTAGCACGGCGCTTAATATCCGCATCAGTGCATCGGCCTGACGGATCACGTTCGAGAGAAGTTCCTCCTGTTCGCCTGCGTCGGTTGCCTCCGCTGCTGCTTGCGCCGCAGATCGGAGCCGGCTCACTGGCGATCGTAGATCGTGCGCGAGGCTGTCGGTTAGCAATCGGAGTTCTTCCATCAGCCCAGTGATGCGGTCGAGCATGGCGTTGATTTGGCTTCCGAGCCGATCGAAGGCGTCGCCGGCACCGGACAAGGGAACGCGTTGCGACAGATCGCGAGCGCTGATGCGGTTGGCGACGGCGGCGATGTCCCCGATACGCTGGCCGACATAATGAGCAAGGACGACTCCACAGAGCAGCCCCAGGAGCACGGCGACGACGAGCGCAATGAACATCGACCGTTCAAGCGTATCGCGAATCGCGAAACCTTCACCGGCGATGCGGCCACTTGCAAGCCATTCGCCAGTAGGAAGCCTATGCACGACAATTGCGGCGACCCGCGGTGTCGTCTGGCCTTTAAGACGCACCAGCGCGTTGTGATAACCTTCCTGGCGAGGAAGGAAGGTCGGCGGGTGAGTCTCGAGATTGCCCAGCGGCTCGCGCCCGCTCGGCTCGACAAGGGCAATCACGGTCTGTGGATCGCCATAGACGACGGTGTCCTGAATAGCGTCATCGAGTGCTGGCCGACCGCCGGTCCGGTACACATCGGAAAGCACCTTGGCTTGCTCGGCAACCTGCTGGCGAACCGTCACCACCGCATCATCGTGCGTGCGGTAGTAAATGAACCCGATCACTGCGAGGTTCGAAAGCAGCGCGAGAAGCCCCGCAAGGAGCGCTATGCGTAAGGTCGTGGGCACGCTTTTCGCTTCTACCGACTATGCGGCAAGCATGTAGCCCGCTCCTCTAACGGTGTGGAGAAGTGGCTTTTCAAACCCCTCATCGAGCTTGCGGCGCAATCGGCTGACATGGACGTCGATGACATTCGTGCCCGGATCAAAGTGATAGTCCCAGACCTGCTCGAGCAGCATGGTGCGCGTGACCACCCGACCTTCATTGCGGGCGAAATATTCGAGAAGCAGGTATTCGCGAGGCTTAAGATCGAGCTTCTTGCCAGCGCGCTTCACGGTGCGTGATAATGGATCAATCTCGAGATCGCCAACTGTTAGCCGGTGTTCGGTAGGGTCGATGCGCGATTCGCGGCGTCGCAAAAGTGCATTCACACGCGCGAGCAGCTCCGCGAACGAGAAAGGCTTCACGAGGTAATCGTCCGATCCGCATTCCAGACCCTCGATACGATCACCAACGGAAGCGAGTGCGGAAAGTATCAACACGGGCGTGTCGATCCGCGCCGCGCGAAGTGCCTTCAACACGGAAAGCCCGTCGAGGACTGGAAGCATCCGGTCGAGGACGATCAGATCGAAGCTGCCGTCCGTCGCGCGGAACAAGCCGTCCTGCCCATTGG
>DASRBJ010000292.1:0-2460 GCA_035653695.1 Sphingomicrobium sp. | reverse complement strand
CTGGGTATTGCCTGCTCAATGACTGGTCTGCGCGCGACTTGCAGGCCTGGGAATATCAGCCGCTCGGGCCTTTCCTCGCAAAGAATTTCCACACGAGCGTTAGCCCGTGGATTGTAACGCCACAGGCACTTGCGCCGTTTCGAAGGCCAATGCGGCCGCGGCCGGAAGGCGATCCGAAGCCGCTACCCTATCTTGACGATCCCTTGGACGGAGCGAGCGGTGCGCTCGGGATAGAGCTCGAGGTGACGCTCTCAACGACGAAGATGCGACGCGAGGGAATTGCTCCGCACTTACTCTCGAGGGGCTCGGCCGATGCCGCCATGTACTGGAGCGCTGCACAGATCGTCACCCATCACACGTCCAACGGATGCAACCTTGAGCCGGGCGATCTCATTGGGACCGGGACATTGTCGACGGATCAATCCACCGGTCTCGGGTCGCTCCTCGAGATCAGCCAGGGCGGAAAGGCGCCGATAAGGCTTTCGAGTGGCGAAGAACGCAGCTTCCTTGAAGACGGCGACGAAGTAACTCTTAGGGCATGGTGCGAACGTGACGGAGTGCGCATCGGCTTTGGCGATTGCGTCGGGCGTGTCATTCCATCAGTGGAGTCCAAGCCCGTCGGCGAGTAGTTTCGTTAGCGCGTAAAGGCGATCGAGTGCCGGTGTCTCGAGCTGGTGGGCGCGAGCAATTTCACGCGGCGCTCCGAGCAGCGCCTCCAGCTCGAGAGGACGACCGGCTTCCACGTCCTGAAGCATTGAGGTCTTGAACGCCCCCAGACGCTCCGTCACCGCCATTCGGTCGGCACCGCTTTCGCTGATCGGGCAGCCGATGGCAGCGCCCGCGGAAGCGAGCTCGCTCATTCCTTCGAGCATCCAGGAGCGGCACTCGGGATCGGACAGAATCCTGTCGCAGGTGGCGCGCGTCAGAGCCGACATCGGGTTAATCGTCGCGTTGCCCCACAACTTGTACCAGATTGCGCTGCGGATGTTGTCGCTCGTTTCTGCTCGGAGACCGGCACGGTCAAAAAGCGCATGGAGGTGTGCAAGGTCCTCGCCCAACTCTCCGTTGGGCTTGCCGATGATCAGCTTGTCGGCATGCTTTACGAGGACCGCTCCGCCCGACCGACTGCACGACGCATGCACCACGCAGCCGGTGACCTGCGAGCTCGGGAACGTCGAAGCAATTTCTCCGCTGGGGTCGACCGACTTCAGCCTGACGCCTTCGATGAACCACCAGGGAACGCCGTTCATCATTGGAACGATTGTTGTCGCGGGGCTGATCAGCGGCTTCGCGCCGGTGACGATATTGCGAAGTGACGTTGCCTTGACCGCGATTACAAGGACGTCGGCTGCTCCGGAAAAGCGCGACAGGCGTGCCGTTTGTCGCGACGCATTCTCGATGATGTCGATCTGCTCGAGGTACCCGCGGCTCGTGAGTGCCATCACCTGTTCGTGGGCGAGCGCGAGTTTAGCCGCGACCCAGCCGCCAATTGCGCCGGCGCCGATTACTGCGATCTTCATGAGCTCCCGGATGAGCCAGATGGTTGATAGCGGCAAGGCTCCGCCGATGATTGCTTGCCACTTCTTTGACCCGCTCTCGTTGCGAGTGCACCATCATCGACGCGCTCTAGCGGCGAAGCCTCGCCTTGCGGCAGCCGGAGCCTACTCAGGCTTTCTCAAGCCAGTGACTAAGATCGCGGCCCAGAAGCTGCGACAGTAGCGCTATGTCCTTACGGAACATGTCACGCATCTCGTTCAGGACCCTGAGACCGATCTTCGGCCGTTTTGCCGGCACCTTGTTCCAGTCGATGATCTTGCCACGAATTTCCATGACTTTGTCGAGGAATGGGCTGGGCTTCCCGACGCCTTCGACCATGACCTGGAGATCTTCGCGGTCGAACAGCCACATCGCCGCTTTCGGCGGACGCTTCATCATCCGGTGAATCCAAGCGATCCGGCAGTCCTTGCTCTCGGCGTGGATGTCGAAGTCGGAGCGCTTATCGTCGGGAAGCTCAAGGAATTGGAGCACTCGGCGATATTCGCGACCGGGATCATTCTTGAAATCGTCGAAGATGGACACGTGGCAACGCTCCGGCCCGACGATGTTGACGAAGCGCTCGAGATGCTTGCCGAGGTGCCCAGCTTCCCAATAGTCGAGGAAGCGCGGCTCGATGCAGCTTCTCGGAATGAACCGGCCATTACGCCGCTCAGGGACCAACGACCAAGCGCGGTCGAATTGGCGCTCCGTCTCGTCGCCGTTGTAGAACAGCCGCTGGTGAAGCGAAGGAACCATCTGGAGCGGATTTCGAAGGCAAATAATGAACTTCGAGCGGGGCCAGAGGCGCAGGACCGGCTCGAGCTGCTCGGGGCCATAAAAGTAGCTGACGGAACCCTCGGCGAGCAGCGATGAACCGTGGCGCTCTGAAAAATAAAGGTCGAGATATTTCGCAAGTACAGTCTT
>DASRBJ010000291.1:0-2396 GCA_035653695.1 Sphingomicrobium sp. | reverse complement strand
TGCCGGTAAAGCCCTCGTGCCGCGCCTGTTCCGCTTCGCGTTTCAGGCGATCGAGATCGCGAAAGTCCGCAAAAACACCGTCGACTGGCTGAACGCCGGCCGCGACGGCGCCCGCCAGACAAAGCGAGCGTGCGAGCTTGTAAGTGAAGCTGAGTTCACCGGTTTCATCATATTTTGACGAGGCGCCGAGTGCTGCCGAGAGATCTTCGGCGCCCCAGCTCATCGCCTTCAGCGGCGAGTTTGGATGACGATAGGACAAGAGCCCAAAAAGGCTTGCGGCCGTCTCGGTCACGATGGCGTGCACGGGAATGTTGCCGGTACGATGGGCAAGCTCGGTCACATCGGCCCCGCTTTCGGCCTTTGGAAGGACGATCCCGCGGACATAGGCGCTACCGATTAGCTTTAGATCCTCCTTGTGGAACTCGCTTCCAAGGGGGTTCACGCGGACCCACCATTGTGGCCCGTTCGAGCGCTTCGGGAGGGCCTTCAATATGTCACGCGCGCGCTGCTTTTCGCTTGGCGCAACGCTGTCTTCGAGGTCGAAGATTATGGCATCGGCCGCGGTATCCAGCGCCTTGCTGATCTTTCGCTCGCTGTCGGCAGGCACGAACAGCCAGGATCTGGGCTCGTTCACTGCGGCCGCTTCAGAAGGAGTGCCGTGCGCGTGCATTCGCAGACGAGCTCGTCACGCTGGTTGAACGCCCTTAGCGCCCAAGTGACGATCCCGGCATTGGGCCGCGACTTGCTTTCGCGAAGCGCAACGCATTCGCACTCACAGCGGAGGGTGTCACCCGCAAAAACGGGCTTGGGGAAGACCACCTTGTCATAAGCAAGGTTGGCAACGAGCGTTCCAAACGTCGTGTCGTGAACGGTTATGCCGACCAGCAGGCTGAAGGTGAAGCAGCTGTTGACGAGGGGCCTTCCGAACTCGCTTCTTGCCGCCGCCTCGTAATCAAGGTGCAAAGGTTGTGGGTTATGCGTCAGTGTCGTGATGAGGAGATTGTCGGTCTCGGTGACAGTTCGCGTGAGCCCGCTGACGACACGGTCTCCCACCTGCCACTCGTCGAAATAACGCCCGGCCATGACAGTCGCATCTAGGCGGCGAGCAAAAGCTCGGCAACCGCTTCAGTGACGGCGTCACCCGCAACATGTCTGCCGGACGAAGATCGGGAACCCTGCCCGTCCAGGCGAACGTAGCCGAAGCCAGGCGGAGCGGAGTGGGCGATGAAGCTTAGTCGAACGATCCTATGCCGCTCGGCGCTGGTCCTGCTTGCTGTCGAATCGTTTTTGCGCCGCTTCGATTGCTCCAACATTGTCCATTGCCCAGCTCGCAAGACCGCAGATCGGCTTCTGAAGCGAACGACCAAGTTCGGTCAGCTCATAATCGACGCGTGGCGGGATTGTCGGCGTGACGGTGCGGCTTACAAGTCCGTCACGCTCGAGGTTGCGCAAGGTGAGCGTCAACATGCGCTGCGAAACGCTCGGAATCTCACGGCGAAGTTCATTGAAGCGGCGTGGACCTTCGGCAAGCGTCTGGACCACGAGGACCGTCCATTTGTCCCCAATCCGCTGGAGAAGACCGCTGATCGTGCGGCAAACCGGGCTGTGCGGATCTTTCATGGGTTACCTCTATGTTTCCACAGCACAAATTTGTTCGCGTAAAACAAAAAAGTGCGTTCTTGCGGCCGTTTGAACGATGGTTATTTGAGGTGCCTCGGTAACAAATCAATACTTAGGAGGCAATAGTGACCATCCTGCATCTCGACTCGAGCATCAATGGCGAAAACAGCGCGAGCCGGGTGCTCAGCCGGTCGATTGTCGAGCAGATCTCGAACGCTGCGCGGGGCGACGCGATCGTCTACCGCGACCTTGCTTCAAATCCTCTTCCGCACCTCACTCTCGAGGCCTTCGCCGACAGCTCGGTGCTCGACGAGTTTCTCGCGGCCGACAAGGTCGTGATCGGTGCGCCGATGTACAATTTCACGCTTCCAACGCAGCTCAAGGCATGGCTCGACCGCATCGTCATCGCCGGCAAGACGTTCCGCTACACCGAAAGTGGGCCCGAGGGCCTTTGCCGAGGCAAGCGCGTAATCATCGCCCTTGCTCGCGGCGGTTTTTATGACTCGGGTTCTGCTGCTGCGGCTCTTGAACATCTCGAGACCTACCTTCGCGGAATTTTCAACTTCATCGGCATTGAGCCGGAATTTGTCGCGGCCGACGGCCTCTCGATCGGTGCAAGCCAGCGCGAGCAGTCGATCAAGCAGGCGCTCGGCGAGACAGTGCGGCTGGCCGCGTAAGCGAAGCACGTAATTTTGGCGGCACTTCTCTCCTCCCCAACCGCGCCGCCAACGTGAGCCCCGGTGCCGCCGCTACGCTCCCTCGCGCAGCATCGGGGC
>DASRBJ010000290.1:0-5880 GCA_035653695.1 Sphingomicrobium sp. | reverse complement strand
ACAGCCACTGACCTTCCTCGAATTCAATTACATGATCTTGCAGGCCTATGATTTCCTGGAGCTCTCGCGGCGCGCGGGCTGCCGATTGCAACTCGGCGGTTCCGACCAGTGGGGCAACATCGTCAACGGCATTGAGCTCACGCGTCGGATCGATGGCGTTGAACTGTTCGGCGTGACGTCGCCTCTCATTACAACGAGCGACGGCGCCAAGATGGGGAAGACCGCGCAAGGGGCGGTCTGGCTCAATGCCGATCTGCTAAGTGCTTATGACTACTGGCAATTCTGGCGAAACACGCAAGATGCCGACGTCGGCCGCTTCCTTCGCCTGTTCACCGACCTTCCGCTTGACGAGATAATGAAGCTCGAGCGCCTCGACGGAGCCGAAATAAATGAGGCGAAGATTGTTCTCGCAACGGAAACAACCGCCATGCTGCACGGACGCGCCGCGGCAATTGCCGCCCAGGAAACGGCACGCGCGACATTCGAGCAGGGTGAATCGGGCACCGACCTTCCAAGATTATCACTCGGCGACGGGATGAATATCGCTCATGCTTTGACTGCGATCGGCTTCACGCCGTCGAACAAGGAAGCCAAGCGCAAGATTGCGGAAGGAGCGGTAAGAATCGACGACGAAATCGTGACCGACGCCGCCATGGTGCTGACGGCCCGTGAGGAGCCACTGAAGCTAAGCCTTGGGAAGAAGCGGCACGGGCTCCTCGTTTCCTAGCTGCGCCTGACCAATATTACGCCGCCAAGCACAAGCAGCGCTCCAATTATGCGCCCGAGATTAATGGGTTCACGCGGAAGCCCGAGAGCGCCCGTCTGGTCGAGCCAGAGAGCAATCGCGACTTGTCCCGCGATGCCGATCGTTATCAGCGAGGCTAAGCCAAGGCGCGGCGCTGCATAGGCAGCGACGGCGACGTAGGTCGCGCCATAAAGTCCCCCGAGCCAGGCATACCATCGCAAATTGGCGAATGAAGCTCCATTCGGACGATTGCCGCTCAGCACCCAGACGACAAAGAGCACGACCGTCCCGACGGCAAAGGAGATAAGTGCCGCGAGGACGGGCGATCCCCCTGCTCGCGCGAGTAGGGCATTGGTGGGCGCCTGCATGGCGATCAAGCCGCCCGAAATGAATATGAGCAGGATCGGCAGAAGAGAAGTTGGCGCCATCGCGAGAATTTCCTAACCAGACCGAAGCAACGTGACGGCCTGGTCGCGTTCAAACAAGTAGAGACAAATGCGGGCGGCTTGGCCGCGTGGTCCAGCGAGGCCGCCGTCGCGTTCGAGCAGAAGCGTTGCGTCGTTCTGAGCAATGGGCGCAAGTTGCTCAACATCCTCGGCAGAGGCGATGTGAAACGCCTCCTCGCCCGATTGGCGGGTACCAAGAATTTCTCCTGGTCCACGCAGGCGAAGGTCTTCCTCGGCAATCCGGAAACCGTCGCTTGTTTCGCGCATCAGCGCGAGGCGTGCTCTGCCCGTATCGGTGAGATCCTGTCCCCGAACCAAAAGACATGTGCTCTTGGCCGAACCGCGGCCAACGCGCCCACGTAGCTGATGCAGCTGAGCAAGACCGAAACGTTCCGCGCACTCGACAATCATCAATGTCGAATTGGGAACATCGACTCCAACTTCGATCACGGTTGTTGCTACGAGGACCGAGAGCTCACCAGAAGCAAAACGTGCCATCACCGCATCCTTCTCGGTCCCTTTCATGCGGCCATGAACGAGCCCCACCCGCTCGTCACCAAGTCGCGTGCGGAGTTCACGAACACGCTCCTCCGCCGCAGCGGCGTCGTTAGTCTCGCTCTCCTCGACAAGCGGACAAACCCAGTATGCTTGTCCACCCGAGACAACGTGCCGAGCGAGACCCTCGATTATGTCGCTGAGCTTCCCGGCGCTGATTACACGCGTCTCGACCGGCGTTCGCCCGGGCGGCATTTGGTCGATACGGCTAACGTCCATCTCGCCATATTGCGTGAGCGTGAGCGTTCGCGGGATGGGCGTCGCTGTCATCACGAGGAGGTGCGGTGGGTGCTCGGCCTTTGAGGAAAGTAACAGGCGCTGCGAGACACCAAAGCGATGCTGTTCGTCGATGACGGCTAGGCCGAGCCGGCGATAGCCGACCTTTTCCTGAAATATGGCGTGCGTCCCGACGAGAATATCGATCGACCCATCGGCGAGGCCCATGAGAACGCTCTCCCGAGCTCTTCCCTTTTCGCGTCCCGTCAGAATTCCCACGCGAACCCCGATGCTGTCGAGCTGTTTCAAAAAGGTCGCATGGTGCTGCCGCGCCAATATCTCGGTGGGAGCAAGAAGTGCTGCTTGAGCTCCTGATTCAACGGCGGTGAGCATTGCCAGAAGAGCGACCAGCGTCTTGCCCGAGCCAACATCGCCCTGAAGGAGGCGAAGCATTGGCTGAGCCTGGAGCATGTCGCCACGGATTTCGTCGAGCACGCGCCGCTGCGCATCCGTAAGATCGTAGGGAAGCTCAAGTCTTCGCACCAATTCGCCGGTCCCGGGAAGGGCGCGCGTCTTGTGCCGACGCTGCGATTGGCGGACGAGGAGAAGTGCAAGCTGGTTCGCAAAGATCTCGTCATAAGCCAATCGCTTGCGCGCGTTCGCTGCGGACGCATCACGATGGATGAGGGAGAGCGAAGCTCGCCACGAATGCCAGCCATTGCGCGACAGCAAACCAGGCTCGACCCACTCGGGTAGCTCAGGCGCGCGTTCAAACGCTTCGCGAACGAGCTCTCCAAGACGTCGGTTTGTGAGTCCTTCCGTTAGTGGATAGACCGCCTCACGGACAGCGGGCTGCGCGCCCTTGCCGGGCTCACTCACGTCGGGATGGACGATTTGCCATTCCTGACCGTAGCGCTCGAGCCTGCCCGAAACGGTGCGCAGTTCGCCGATCGGCAATGTGCGTTTCGCCCAGGACGCGCTGTTGAAATAGACGAGAGCGAAGCGATTCCCCTTCTCGTCCTTGACATATATGCGGGTTGGACCGCGTCCGGAGCGGTTCTCGCGCAGCTCGGAGGGAATGACGTCGAGAATGACATTTCGCCCGAGGAGATCAGCAGAAACTTGGTGCGCCCGTATGCGTTCGATCGACCCCGTCGGCATGTGGAACAGGAGGTCGATTGTTCGGACGATCGCGAGCTTCTTTAGCAGCTTGGCAAACTGTGGCCCCACTCCCTTCAACGTTTCCACTTCAGCAAAGAGCGGGTTGAGGATTTCTGGCCGCATGATTGACTGTTAGCGGCTGTTATCGCGCTCGCAATGACGCACTGCGATTACTAAATGCCTTTCATGCCATCGGATCCGGACCTGAAGCGCCTCGCGTGGCGCGCCCATCATCGCGGCATCAAGGAAGCTGACCTGCTGATCGGCGGCTTTTTTGATGCGCACCACGAATCATGGGGTGCAGGCGAGCGCGCCCTGTTCAACGAAATGCTCGACGAGCAGGATGTCGACATCATGGCCTGGGCGCACGGAACCGCCGAGGCACCGGCGCGCTTCCAGGGTTCAATGATGGAAGCACTTCAAAAGCTCGATTACATCCGGATCGCTCGATGAGCGAGCCGCTCCAGCGCGTCCTTCGCACGAACAAAGTCCTGACGCTCGCCGGCGTACCCACCGGTTTCCTGCCATTGCTCGCAGCGGACCTTGCGCGTGCTGCGCACGGGAGTGGCAAGGGGGCGCGCGCGGTCGCTATCGTTGCTGACGAGGCGGCAATGCGTGGACTGGCGGAAACGGTCCCCTTGTTTGCGCCCGAGGTGGAACTCCTCACCTTGCCGGGCTGGGATTGTCTCCCTTACGACCGCGCATCGCCTGCGTTGCGCGTCATGGCTGAACGGTTGGCGACCTTGAGCGCACTTCAATCCAGACGTGACAAGCCGCAGTTGCTCGTCGTCACGGCGAGCGCCGCGTCGCAGCGGATGCTGACGCCTTTTCGCATTCGACAACTTACGCGACGGATCGCCGAAGGCGAGCGGATTGACCGCGAGAACCTCGTCGAGCAGCTCAATTCGCTTGGATACCAGCGTGCGGACACGGTTGCCGAGGCGGGCGAATACGCGGTGCGAGGCTCCCTTATCGACGTGTTTCCGGCCGGCGAGGAGCTTGCGCTTCGCCTCGACTTCTTTGGCGACGAAATCGACAGTGTCCGCCGCTTCGACCCTGTTGATCAGCGCTCGACCGACAAGGCGGACGCCTTCACTCTCATGCCAGCCTCGGAGGCGCTGCTCGACGTCGACAGCATCAAGCGATTCCGCTCACGCTATCGAGAACGATTTGGCGCAGCCTCGACGCAGGACCCTCTCTACCAGGCACTCTCCGAGGGTCGCCGAATGGCAGGCATGGAGCACTGGCTTCCACTCATCGAAGAGCGTCTCGCAACCTTGTTCGACCATCTTGGCGACAATGACCTCGTGATCCGCGAAAGTTCGGCTGACCAGGCGATCCAGGGCCGCCAAGAGGCAATCGAAGATTATTTCCAGAACCGCGTCCGTGCGATGGTAGCCGAGCCCGGCAGCTACAGGCCGCTTGAACCAACGTCGCTTTACCTGATGCGAAGCGAGTGGGATCGTCTCGTGACGGAGCGGCCGATCCATCTCGCTTCGTCCTTCCCCGAACCCGAGTCGGATCGCGTCATCGCCTTCGACGTGCAACCGGCGCGCGACTTTGCTCCCGAACGTGCCCAACAGGCGAACGTCTATGAAGCGGTAACGCAGCATGTTGCGAGCCTGCGCAAGAGCGGACGAAAGGTCGTTCTTGCAAGCTACACCCGCGGCGCCCGCGAGCGCCTGACCGGGCTTCTTGAGGACCACGGCCTCAAATCCCACAAGCAAGTTGAGACGTGGCAAGAAGCACTTGGTTCAAAGACGCAACCATCGCTCCTTGTGCTTCCGTTGGATCATGGCTTCACGACGCCTGATGTCGCGGTTCTGACGGAACAGGATATTCTGGGCGACCGGCTCGTTCGACGTCGGAAGAAACGCAAGGCCGCCGATGCATTCCTGGCGGAACTCGCAACTCTCACGCCTGGTGACCTCGTGGTCCATGCCGATCATGGTATCGGTCGATACGAGGGGCTGACGCAGATCAAGGTCGGAAACTCGCCACACGACTGCGTCGCGCTAGAATATGCGCGCGGCAACAAGCTCTACGTTCCAGTCGAAAATATCGAGCTGCTGAGCCGTTACGGAAGCGAAAGCGAGGGTGTTTCCCTCGACAGCCTCGGCGGCGAAGCGTGGCAGCGCCGCAAGTCGCGAATGAAAGAGCGCATCCGCGAAATTGCGGGTGAGCTTATCAAGGTTGCCGCCCTGCGCGCGACACGAGCCGGCCTCATCGCCGAGCCGGATGCGAGTTACCCAGTATTTGTCGACGGATTTCCCTACGAGGAAACGGATGACCAGGAGCATGCGATCAGCGACGTGCTCGGCGATCTCGAAGCCGGGCGGCCGATGGACCGCCTCGTGTGCGGCGACGTCGGCTTCGGGAAAACCGAGGTCGCATTGCGCGCCGCTTTCGTGATGGCAATGTCGGGAAGACAGGTTGCGTTGGTGTGCCCAACAACGCTCCTTGCACGACAGCACTACCGCAACTTCGAGCAGCGACTTCATGGCTTCCCGCTCAAGGTTGGCCGACTCTCAAGACTGGTTCCGGCCGCCTAAGCGAAGAAAACAAAGGAGGGCCTCGCCGACGGGACCGTCGACATTGTCATTGGAACGCACGCGATCCTCGCCAAGAGCGTAGAGTTCAAGCGTCTGGGACTTGTGATCGTCGACGAAGAACAGCATTTCGGCGTCGCCCACAAAGAGCGCCTCAAGGCACTCAAGTCCGACGTTCACGTTCTTACTCTCACTGCAACTCCCATCC
>DASRBJ010000289.1:0-5731 GCA_035653695.1 Sphingomicrobium sp. | reverse complement strand
GCTCAGCATCCGTGTGGCTGTTGCCGTATCGCCAGCCACAAGTGCCTCGCGGATGCGTCCCGAGGATATGCGTTCGCCGTCAAGGACTACCTGGGCGACCGCTTCGGCCGCAATCCCACATGTCGCGCCGAGCCTTGCGAGGAGCCGTGCATCGCCGCTTCGGCCTTTGCCGAAGCTAAAATCATCACCCGTGATCACGCCGGCGGCGCCAATATCGCGGCCGAGTATTCCTTCAACGAACGTGTCGGCATCCATGGAAGCAAGAGCGGCGCCGAACTCGAACACCAGCATCGCATCCGCGCCGGCCTGGGCAAAGAGCCTCTCGCGCTGGTCGAGTGTGGTCAAGCGGAACGGTGGCACATCCGGCTTGAAATAGCGGACAGGATGCGGGTCGAAGGTTGCCACAATGACGGGTCGCCGCTCATGGAACGCGCGCTGGACGGCGCGGCCAACCACCGCCTGATGTCCGAGGTGAAATCCATCGAAATTTCCGAGTGCGACGATGCTCCCCTTGAGTTGCTCGGGGATGCCGCCGGCAAGTGTCAGGCGCTGCATTGGGGAGCGGCCTTAATGGGTCGGGAGGTGTTTGCGAAGCAGTCGATATTCGTGAAGCACAAGATAGATCACGAACAGGTCGAATAAAGAGAGCAAAATCAGCCAGCTGTCGTGGGTGAAGGAGTAGCGATAAAGCTGGTAGACGATGAACAGCCCGAATACGGCGATGCTTGCCGGGTAGGCCCACAGCTTCTCGCGCAGGAGGAAATAGACAAGCACTCCTTTCACGAGCCCGTGGCTGAGGAGGTAGAAGGCATAGAAATGCTGTTCCGACGGGCGAAAGTGATGTGCTGCCCATTCGTGCGGCCGGAGCCACTCGGCAATCGTTTCCGTTCCAAGAAAGTAGAGTGCGAGGCCGCCCGCGAGCTCAATCAGGGCGTGCAGGCCCTTTGCGCCAATGCTAATGACGAAAACCTGGTGAATGCGTTTTTCCTGCATTGGGCGACTAACGCGCGGCCTTGACTTCGAAGCAAGCGAAACCTATCTCGCCGCCATCCCGATCCACCGGTTTCCCGGCGGCGCATTCGTGCGCGCGTCGGCTTTTCTGTTAGGGACCTGGGACTTTTCTAGCGACGAGATGGGGCGACGGTCGCCCCGTGGAGCTGAAGAAGGGTAACGAATGGCTCGTATTGCTGGGGTCAATATCCCCACCAACAAGCGCGTGGAAGTTGCGCTTACGTACATCCATGGAATTGGCCGCACGACGGCCAAGAAGATCACGGAGCAGCTCGGCATCTCGCCAGATCGCCGCGTCCAGGATTTGACGGACCAGGAAGTGCTTCACATTCGTGAGACGATCGACCGCGACTTCACCGTCGAAGGTGATCTTCGTCGCGAAACCGCGATGAACATCAAGCGGCTCATGGATCTCGCCTGCTACCGAGGTCTTCGCCACCGAAGGGGCTTGCCGGTTCGAGGTCAGCGCACCCACACCAATGCGCGTACCCGAAAGGGCAAGGCCAAGCCGATCGCTGGCAAGAAGAAGTAAGCGAGTGCTCGTCCAGCGGACGATTGCGAAACACTTTTCCGCCGTACCGACTGCTGAACAAGCGATCGACGGCAAAATGACTCGAAGGATGTAAGAGCTAAGATGGCCCAGGCACCTCAGCGCCTCCGCAGGAGGGAGCGCAAGAACATCACCGCCGGCGTCGCCCACGTGAACGCCAGCTTCAACAATACCATGATTACGATCACAGACGCGCAGGGCAACGCAATTGCCTGGTCAAGCGCTGGAATGATGGGTTTCAAGGGTAGTCGGAAATCGACTCCTTACGCTGCGCAGGTCGCCGCCGAGGACGCGGGCCGAAAGGCAGCGGAGCATGGCGTCCGTACTCTCGAAGTAGAGGTCAAGGGGCCCGGTTCAGGCCGCGAAAGCGCTCTTCGCGCTCTCCAGGCCGTCGGATTCCAGATAACGTCGATCCGCGACGTGACACCGATCCCGCACAACGGTGTTCGGCCGTCAAAGCGTCGCCGGGTCTAAGGAAAACAAAAAGGGCCGCTGCCGCAGGGGACATCCCTCGGTGATTAGAATTTAAGGTAGGCGAGGGACGCCTCGCCATAGGGCAGGAAGACAAATGGCTGTCAACGCAAAGAACTGGCAGGAACTCAAGAAGCCGAACGCACTGGAGAAGCGCCAGTCTGGCGGCGACTCACGACGTCGCGCGGTGTTCGTCGCGGAACCGCTCGAGCGCGGCTTCGGCATGACGCTCGGCAACTCGCTTCGGAGAGTGCTCCTAAGCTCGCTTCAGGGCGCAGCCGTCACGTCCATCAGGATCGACGGCGTACTTCACGAGTTCAGCAGTCTCGCTGGCGTTCGCGAAGATGTTACGGACATCGTTCTCAACGTGAAGCAGATTGCCCTCAGGATGGAAGGCGAGGGGCCACGTCGGCTCCACCTCAGCGCCACCGGTCCGGCGGAGGTTACCGCCGGGATGATCGCGACGACAGGCGACATTGAAGTCACCAATCCAGAGCTCGTGATCTGCCATCTCGACGACGGTGCGACTCTCAACATGGAACTGACCGCGGACATAGGCAAAGGGTACCAGCCCGCCGCGGCAAATCGTCCGGCCGATGCGCCGATCGGACTGATCCCCGTCGATGCGCTTTACAGTCCCGTTCGGCAGGTTGCCTACAAGGTCGAGAACACCCGCGTCGGCCAGGAGCTTGACTATGACAAGCTGACGCTGACGATCGAGACAGACGGCACGGTTACACCGGATGACGCCCTTGCTTATGCGGCGCGCATTCTCCAGGACCAGCTGCAGCTCTTCGTTCACTTCGACGAAAGCCAGGTCCGCATGGCGCCTTCGCCGATGATTGGACAGGCAGTGCCAATGGCGGCGGAAGCGCCGACCGACACGAACCAGCTCAATCGCTACCTCCTGAAGAAGGTCGACGAGCTCGAATTGTCGGTCCGAAGCGCCAATTGCCTCAAGAACGACAACATCATCTACATTGGCGATCTCGTCCAGAAGACCGAGGCCGAGATGCTTCGCACGCCAAACTTCGGACGCAAGTCGTTGAATGAGATCAAGGAAGTTCTAGCTTCAATGGGGCTTCGGCTCGGCATGGACATCCCCGGATGGCCGCCGGAAAACATCGAGGAAATGGCCAAGAAGCTCGAGCAGGAAATGCTCGGCTGATCGGAGAACATCCGGACGATGAACAAGGGGGCCGCTCCATTCGAGCGGCCCTTTTTTTGGGGCGTTACGCAGATGCACAAGCGAAGATCCGCAATGCATTTTGCTCGAACCCGCCCTGCGGGTGAGGCATCGCTCGTCAAGGGACGGGATTTGCGATGGGCCTTCCCTTGCAACCAACAATGCAAAGCACTGCGCGCCTGTTGCGAGCGACGTAGCGGGAACGTTCCGCTTGCGAAGTTTCGAGAGCCTACAATCGCGATGATGGCCCGCTCCGAGGGACTCGAACCCCCAGCCTTCGGGTTCGAAGCCCGACGCTCTATCCGGTTGAGCTAGGAGCGGTGCTCGCTTGGGCTATAGCCCGATTTGTCGAGCGCAGTCACGGGGCAGATGGTGGAATGGTCGCGGATTGCGCAAAAAATACCACGCGCGCTTTGGAATTGTGCGTTTTTGAACCGTTGGCCAACCCATCCGAGCGAGCCAAGTCCTCCTGCCAGCGCGGATCTATTGAAGCAGTGGACCCCGGTCCGGCGACCCGCGTTTTGTTCATCAAGCAGCAGTTGCACAACGGAGCCTGCATATGAGCACTTCAGCGATCGTCATTATCGTCATTGCCGCGCTGGTACTGATCGGCCTCGCCATAACAGTGATGCGTAGGCGGCAGAGGGAACGCCTGAAGAAGCGATTTGGATCGGAGTATGATCGCCAGGTGCGCGAGGCGGGCGGAAGTGAGATGAAAGCTCAGGCCGAGCTGCTGAAGCGCGAGAAAAGGGTTCAAAAGCTCGACATCCACCCGCTGCCGCCTCAGGAGCGCGAGCGCTTTGCAGCAGACTGGCAGGAAGTACAGGCACGGTTCGTCGATGACCCGGAACGCTCGATTGCGCTTGCAGACGCGCTCGTCGCGGAAGTCATGAAGGCTCGCGGCTATCCCGTCGACGATTTCGAGCAGCGTGCCGCTGACATATCGGTCGACCACCCGGCACTGGTCGACAATTACCGCGCGGCCCATGAGATTGCTGTTCGGCGAGCACAGGGAAAAGCGGACACCGAAGACCTCCGCTCTGCGCTTCTTGGCTACCGGAACATCTTCGATGAGTTGCTGCAATCAGAGACACCAGAACTCGCGCATTAGAAAACGCAAGGTCCGCCCTAGAGCTTCTTCGCGAAACGTATGCTCGTGCGTTCGTAGCCCATGTGCCGGTAAAAGGCGTGCGCTTCGGAGCGTCGGTCGTTGCTTGTCACCTCGACAAGCTTGCAGCCGTAATCGCGCATCCACGACTCCGCAGCTTCGACCAGCATCCTCCCGAGGCCCAGTCCCTGCGTATCTTTCGTCACGATCAGCGAGGTAATGCGTCCGAGCGGCGCGGGACGTGAAATTACGACGCGCCTCGCAACGCCGCACATCCCGACGATGATATCGTCGAGCGTCACAACGAGTGGAGTTTCTTTCGTTTTCCCGAGGAGTGCCAGGTTGTTGCGGACCTGCTCGACCTCGATGTCGTGCCCAAGCTCGCCGATAAGCTCGGCAAGACGCGCGGCATCGCCGGCCTTTGCGTTGCGGATCTGTGGTCGTGGTGGAACCCTTGGCTGCTCGGTTGAGCGCTTTCGCGCTCGCGCTTGGCCAGCCGATGGCGTTGCTGTTGGCGCGTCTGCTTTGGGATGTTTCTTTTTGACGCTCAAGTTCGGCGGATCTGCGCCACCCAGCGATGCACCCCAGTCCTGCGCTTCGAGGTTGCGAAGAAATTCCTCGACCGTGTCGGGGTCCGCCGCCGGTCCTTTTGAATCCATTCCGAACACGTTCTTGCCCGACGCATCGACGAGGCCCGTCTTGCCGAAACCGGGTTTTCCTGGTGTGCGGACTCGGGAGCGGACCAGCTTGAGGCCGCGGTTGCGGGCCGATTGTGCAAGCGCATCAACACGCGGGTCACTCACAGGCTGTCGACCACGTGCAGTGCGAGACCAACGAGCCCGCCAACCAAAGTCCCATTTATTCGAATATATTGAAGGTCTCTTCCAACCGCCGACTCCAGCCGATTGGTGACGGTTCGCGCATCCCAGCCACGAACGGTTTCCGAGACGAGCTTCACAATCGAACCACCATAGCTGGCTGCCATGCCGACGATTGCACGGCGGGTAAACTGATTGATCGCCTTGCGAATGCGCAGGTCCTTCTCGAGGGTGCTCCCCATCGTCTTCAGGACTTCGCCGAGCCGCCCGGCAAGTACCGCATCGGGATTTCGGGCGGCTCTAATGACGGCTTCCCGGCCCTTCTGCCAAAGTGCATCCAGCCACAGACTGACCGACCTGTTGTCGAGGAGCTGCTCTTTCATCGCCTCGACGCGCTCACGCGTCTCGACACGGGTTTGTAAATCATTGGCGAGCTGTGCGAGCGCTTCTTCGATCTTCAGCCGCACGGGGTGCGCTGGGTCCGTCGACATCTCGACCGTCAGCTTTCGCAAGCCATCGATGATCGCGTCGGCGAGCTTGATGTCGAGGCCGGCGAGCTTCAGCACCCAACTCGCCTTTTTTTGAAC
>DASRBJ010000288.1:0-6440 GCA_035653695.1 Sphingomicrobium sp. | reverse complement strand
CAACTTCCACCGGCGCGAGCTCGCAATCGTCAACGCAAACGCCATCGCCCGCAACAAGCAGCGCGCAGACGGCGGTTAGTGCCGCGTCAGCGGGCGCGATCGGCACAAGTCCGACCACGGCTTCGGCGCAGGCAACGCCTTCGGTTGCAGCAACACCGAGTTCAAGCGGTACCGGCGCCGGCGGCTCGTCGATTGCAAGCGGCGCCGCCGTAAGCACGAGTGCACGAACCATGACTCCGCTGTCGGCGCTTTCCCACTGGTCGACAGGATCGACGAACGCGTCGGTAAGCCACAGCGAGGGCGAGCCCTCGGCAACGATCTCATTCAATCTTCCGCCGGGCGGCACGCTCGGAAAGGCAGCCCAGACCATCGAGCAGGTCCGCGCGAGTATTGGCCTGCCGGCAACGGTGCACGGAGAATTTGGAGGCACGGCGAGAGTGTTTGCGCAGTCGACGTCGAGCATGCCGTTACTTATCCTCGGCGCACTGCTCGCAATCTATATCGTCCTCGGCATTCTCTACGAGAGCGCGATCCATCCGCTCACCGCCCTGTCAACGCTGCCGTCCGCCGGTGTTGGAGCAATGATCGCGCTGATCGCGACCGGCGGCGAGTTCGATATAATCGCGTTGATCGGGATCATTCTCCTGATTGGAATCGTCAAGAAGAATGCCATCTTGATCATCGACTTTGCACTCGACGCGGAGCGCGGCCGGGGGCTTGAACCCCTCGCTGCGGTACGCGAAGCATCGCTCCTTCGTTTCCGGCCAATCCTCATGACAACTCTTGCTGCAGCCTTGGGTGCGCTGCCGCTTGCAATCGGTTTTGGCGACGGTGCAGAGCTGCGGCGTCCGCTCGGAATTGCGATCTTCGGAGGGCTGATCGCGAGCCAGATCCTGACCCTTCTAACTACCCCCGTCGTTTATCTCGCGCTCGATCGGTTCCGGCATCGGAGTGCGGATGAGCGCGCGCTCGTTCGTCACCGCGATGAACCCGATGGTCTTGGAGCTCCTGCATGAAGCGCCACGTTCTAATGCTTGGGGCCTTGTCCCTCGGTGCGTGCAATCTCGCGCCGCCCTATCAACGACCAGCGACGGTCCCGATACCGCCCTCGTTCAAGGAAGCGCCGGGCTGGATCGTCGGCAAGCCCAACGATGCTGCGGCACGTGGGGAATGGTGGACCTTGTTCAACGATCCTGTCTTGAACGCGCTCGAGAGCAAGGTCGTTGTCACCAACCAGAATGTTGCGGCTGCGCGCGCCGCCTATGAGGCCGCGCGCGCGCTCGTGATCGTTCAGCGCTCGGCACTTTTCCCGACCGTCACGGCATCGCTCAATGCGTCGCACTCGGGGCACTTCTTGCCAACGAACAGCAATGCCCGTTCGTCGGGGAATGGTTCGACGAGCACGAATGGCTCCAACAACACGGGTGCAACAGGCTCGAATTTCGCGCTGGCGATTGGCGCAACCTGGGAACCGGACCTCTGGGGGAAGCTCGGAAATGCAGTGACGCAGGCGCGCGCCAATGCCCAAGCGAGTGCTGGCGATCTTGAGAACGCGACCCTCTCCGCTCGCGGTGAGCTTGCGACCGATTACGTGCAGCTTCGCGGCGTCGATGCGCAGCGCGTGCTGCTCGACGCGACCATCAAGGATTACCAGGAATCGCTGAGGATCACGATCAACAAGTACAACGCTGGAACCGTTGCTCACTCCGACGTTTACCAGGCCGAAACATCGCTCGATAATGCGATCGCTTCCCGCGAAGATCTCGATCGTCAGCGAGCGGTCCTTGAACATGCGATAGCAATGCTCGCCGGTGAAAATCCGTCGACGTTCGCGATTTCGCAGACGTCGTGGGAACCGGTCGTACCGCAAGTTCCCGGCATCGTCCCGTCCACGTTACTCGAGCGACGCCCCGATATTGCCGCTGCCGAGCGGCGCGTCGCAGCCGCCAATGCCAACATCGGAATCCAGCGGGCGGCCTATTTCCCGCAGATCTCGTTGTCGGGGAATGCCGAAACCGGTGGAACCAGCATCGGGCAGCTTTTTTCGGCTGCAACAAGTGTTTGGTCGCTGGGGTTGAGTGGACTCATGACTTTGCTCGACTTTGGCGCCCGGCGCGGACAAGTGCTTCAGGCAAGAGCACAATACGAAGAGGCCGTCGCAACGTACCGTCAGACCGTGCTTACCGCCTTTCAGCAGGTCGAAGATAATCTCGCGGCGACACGCGTGCTTGCCGGCGTGACGGTTGAGCAAGCGGCGGCTGCGACCGCCGCGACGCGCGCGGAGACGATCGCAAACAATCAGTATCTCGGCGGTATCATCGACTATTCCGAGGTGGTCGTCGCAAGGAATGCAGCATTGAGTGCGCGGCAGACGGAGATCCAAGGCATCGTCAATGAGCAGACGGCGGTTATCGCACTCATGCAAGGTATCGGCGGCAGCTGGGAGTAGTTGCTCGGGTCCAAGGACCCCACTTAAGTATTTACGCCGCAGCACTCCGCTCGAGCATTTGGATCCGCTCGAGACAGACATCCTGGACGACGCGGCCGAGTTCCTCGACGTGCGCGCCGAGCCATTCCAGTTCTTCCTCTGATATGCGGTAGTGCTTGGAGTAGCGCGCCTTCACATAGGCGTCCTTCAACTTCTCGAACATCGCACGCTCGCGATGGGAGTCCTTGGGCCACACGTAAGCCAGGCGACGATCAAGACGTTCCGCCTGCGTGCGCAGGAACCCCAGGTTGTGAACGTGCGGGGTGTAGAAGGTCACGACCAGAAGGACACAATGGTAGAGGCGCTCGGCGGCTTGATGAAGTTGAAAGGCTGCGTTGTTGCGCCTGCCCCGCGCGAGACTGAAGCCATAGTTTTCAAAGAACTCTGCTCCTGTTGGATACCACTCCTCGAAATATTCCTTGGCGAGTGCCGCCGCCTGGGTCGGTGTCTTGGGCCGGGGTTCGGCGAGTTCGCTGTCGTCGCTCTGGTAAAGAGCAATGCCGTCGCGTTGCACATAGATGAAGAAGAACCGGCCATGGGCGAGACCATCGTTCACTTCGTGAAGCGTATGGACGATGAAGTTGACCGGGGTCTTCAATGTCCTTGTGATCGAAAGCTCGCGGTTCAAGCGCTCCTCGGCCTTGCTCCAATAATCGACGCGGTCGGTCAGCCGTGAATCGTTGACGATCACGAGGAGGTCATAGTCCGACTGGTAGCCCTTGGCGGTGTGCGGCTCGTCGACAAAGGTGCCTCGGGCATAGGAGCCATAAAGGATGATCTTTACGATCCGTCCCTTCTTCTTCCACTCCTGGGTTGAAAGCGCCCGCGCCTCCTCGAACTCCTCGAACAATATCTGCACCACCCGCTGCAGCTCGCGCTGCTTTCCCAAAGGCAGATGATCAATGTCGCTGCGCATCGCAGAACGATCCTAAGCGCTGACGTGCACAGCGCAAAGAGTCCGGTCGCCGCAGCTCGGATCCGCTAGCGTAAGCCGATGCTTGGAAGCGCAAGCATCAGCCCGTTCGACGCGGGCGATTCACTTCGTCGGGAGATTTACTGGACGATAGGCTGGAACTTCCCGCATCCGCTCGAGAACCGACGGATGGACAAGCGCTCCCTCGGGGATCAGCCTCGGCTCACCAAGCGGCAAGTAAAGGCCGAAGAGCGACCATCGTTGCGGCCACTCGCGAAACTTCTTCAGTTTTGGAATGATCTCGAGCAGCCACCAAGCGATTGTCAGTGATCGGTGAAGCTTTGCTGCTGCATCGGGCGCGACATAGACGCGGGCGCTGTCGCGTCTCGGCTTTCCGAGCACAAGATGATTGATCATCGAGGTGCTCATCTTAAGTCCCGCCAATTTCGCCTGGTTGATCATCCAGAGCAGCGGAAACTTCGACAAGCCGCTTTCCGATTCCGCATAGCCGCCGCCAATGTCGGCATGCACGCCAGCGAACCATACTTGCCGGATGTCCTGCGGCCGCCAATTCTTGTTATTGAACGGGTTGCTTTTGAATGTCTGTGGCTGGCGCCATGGATCGAGCCGAAACATCCGTCGCCGCTCGTCGATCGCGATCGCCTGCCGAAAAATTTCGACGCCCGGATCCGTGCGCGTGAAACGGAGTGTTTGAAGGTCAAGGAGGAGCCGATCGGCGCGCGGCACGATGACCGACGCAACAGTGTCCCAGACCCCGATAAACTTGATTGTCACGGCCCGCGAACCAGCCACGCGTCGAAACTCCCAGGCGGCGGGAAGACCCCTCGCGATCTCCGTATCCGACGCGGCTTCACGCAGTGCCTCCTCATCGTCGATCGCGAGGCGTTTTCGACTGTCGTGGCTCGCCTTTTTGTAAGCCGTGAACGCATAGTCGGCGAGGTTCAGCTGGTCTGGTTTGAGAAGGCCGATGACGTAGACGAATGCGGCGAGAACCCGGACCGTGTAGGCGCCGCGACTGAAGCCGAAGAGGAAGATTGCATCGCCCTCTTCGTAGTTCGTGCAAAGAAAGCGGTAGGCGTCGAGAACATTCTCATCGAGCCCATAACCCGTCGCGAGCCCTAGAAACTCGCGAACATGCTGCTTAACGACCTGCCAGCTGTCATAATCGCCAACCGTGCCAACACCAGGACTGTAATAAACCCGTTGATCGTCGGTCTTCTGCAGAACGCGATATAGCTTCAGAACATTCGACAGGTGGTCATTGATCTGGTTGCCCGTGCCATCGCAACAGATCACGATGTTCTTCGGCATTCGCCGTGTCCTTCAGTGATCCGGCTCGACGTGAATAGCAGATGATTTGCCCATCACAACGTGGCAAGCTTTCGCAGCCCGGATCCGCTGGAGATCGCATCATCATCGCAGCGTCAGTGGTTGTGTACGCTCGTCGGTCTCGATCAAATCACGCTGGATCCGGGTTCGTTCCAAGCCAGAACTCCATCACGCCGTTCGGAAGCGTTGCACCCCCACCAAGTAGCTTCGCCGTGAACCTCTGGTGCAGTGACTTGCTGAGCTGTGCGGCTGCAAGCGTCGCGACCGCGCGATGCTCCGGCTTGTAATAACGAACTTCGTTCTTTTGCGGCGCGAGTTCCGGCCGGATCTTCTCGGCGATCTGCGTCGCGAAGCCGATCGCGCTAAGCGTGTTTCGAAAGCCCTGCACGTCCGTGCTCCACCGGCTCGCAGGTACTTCTGGATAAGCCAGGAAATCCGTCGGCGCGTAGGCTTTTGCGGGCTTGGGTGCGACAAGGTCCGGAAGCGCCTGGATTGCGGTGCTCGGGAGCGTTGTCGCTCCTCCCTCGGCGGCACTCTGCTGCGTGCGTTCATCGCGAACGCTGTAGGCTGCATCACGCGCGGCTCGGGTCATGATGTCTTTGAGATCATCGTTACCGCTGATCGCCGCGACAATTTCAAGATCGCGTGCAAAGCGCTTCTTTTCGCCGGCGGACAATTTGTCCTTGCTGCGCAAGTCGGCAAGGTTTGTGAAATACATGGTTGCGGCCTGTCGGCCATTGTCGACCGATTGCTGTTGCGAAGCGGCAATCTGTGTTCGAAGTGTTTCCTCGTGCTGCGCTTGCTGCGCGCGCTCGGTTTCCTGCGTTTGCGCATGGCTTGCGACCCAGCTCGTTCCCGCCGTGATGATAGCGACCGCAACAGTACCAGCGATTGGCAAAACGATCGGCAGCCAGTTCTTCGTGCTTGAGCCAGCATCATTGCCACGGGAACTTTCGAGCGCGGAAACCCGCTCGTCGAGCTTTGCCTGCGCGTGGCGAAGTTCGTCTTCGGTCATTGGATGCCTCCATAGGCAGTCCCACCGAGCAATCCTCCTATACGCTAAACGTCCGTGACCGGCAATTTTGCAGCACTAGTGGCCCCTCGAAGCGACCACGGCAGCTGGCGTTTCGATTCCCAGTAGTTTATTAAATCGCTCCGCTCGGAGGCTCTCCCGGAGGGATGAGATGCCGTTCGGGCAATTCGAAATTTCGGCGACCGACCTCCGCCCTTCACTGCTGCTTACCCAAGCAGGCAGCCGCCGTGCCCAGCACACCGCCAGCGGGGCGAAGAGTGCAAGCACTTTGCCATGTGCCGCGTCAAAAGCGGAAATCAGCACCGCCGCTCATCGCCGCGCGCCTCACATCCAACATTACTCAAGGAGAGGATCATGAATCAGCTTCGCTTTGGAAAACACCCCGCCAAATCGGATTATCGAACGCTTCGATTTCAGGACTTCCTGCTACCCGACCTTCCCGCTCCTCCACCGTCCTTCGATGCCTTGCCGCGTGTCTTCACCGGAACCAACAACAACGACGTTGCAACCTTGTTTCCGATGGACGGCAATGATCGCTATGGCGACTGCACCATTGCCGCGCTTGCGCATGCGATCACCGTCTACAACGGCTATGTTGGCCGCAAGAAGATCCTCGGCTCGCAAAAGGTCGTGAAGCTCTATTTCAAGCTGACCAA
>DASRBJ010000287.1:0-8404 GCA_035653695.1 Sphingomicrobium sp. | reverse complement strand
TTCTTAAGTGCGCTTTATTCGAGCGGGTAAATGTCAGAGCAGCGTTCCATTCTGATTGTCGAGGACGAGCCTCTCATCGCCATGATGCTTGAGGATTTTCTTGATTCGCTCGGCCACACCGTCCGCGGAACCTGCGATTCGGTGCAATGTGCGCTCGATGAAGTTGAAAAGGGCGGCTTCGATCTCGCTATTCTCGACGTGAACCTTAAGGGTGAGAATGTCTGGCCCGTCGCGACGAAATTGCGCGAGAGGAACGTTCCTTTCGTGATTGCGACCGGCGGTTACGTCGATCCGCCACCTCCCGAATTCAACAACGCACCCGTGATCGAGAAGCCTTATACGGTGGACCGCGTCACGCCCGCCATTGAGGCTGCATTCGCTGCCTAGTTCTCGAAGCTTCCGAAACTGCTAGGCATAGCAAAGCACCAGTTCCGTTCATGTTCGATTTCCAGTCCGACCTCATCTTCCCAGTGCATGCCGTGCCCGAGCCAGGGCCATTGCCACCGAACGCCGAGCGGCTTTCGCTTTCAACCAGCGACGGCGCGAAGCTCGCGGGCGTTCTCATCCGCGCCGAACAGCCCAATCGGGAGAAATCCCTCATCCTGGGCTTTGGTGGAAATGCCTGGAATGGACAGGATGTCGCCGAATACTTGCACGAGCTCTATCCTGACCATGACGTCGTCGCCTTTCACTATCGCGGGTACCGTCCCTCGACTGGGTCGCCATCAGGAGCGGCTCTCGTCGCCGATGCTCCGCTCGTCTACGATGCTGCCGTGAAGCGCCTCGAGCCGACGCGCGTGATTGCGGTCGGATTCAGCATTGGAACCGGGATCGCAGCGCAGCTTGTGAGAGTGCGGGACATCGATGGTCTCATCCTTGTCACTCCGTTCGATTCGCTGAAGGCTGTCGCCCAGTCGATGATGCCGTGGCTGCCGATCGCGCCGTTCTTCAACCACGAAATCGATGCGGCTGGTCCGCTCAGTGAAACGGATGTGCCGGTCGCAATCGTCGCGGCGGAAAATGACGAGCTTGTCCGCCCAGAGCGAACCGACGCACTCCGACATGAGGTAAGAAATCTCGTTTTCGATCGCGTAATCCGGCGAGCAGGCCACAATGATATCTATACGCGCTCCGAGTTTCACGACGCGATGCGCGAGGCGCTCACCCGTCTCAAAGCGTGACAGCAGCCCTCTTGCGAGTGCTTGCGGGTCAATCCATATTCTTGATTATAAACGAGCAATCGCGGGCGAGGGATACGTTAACCCACTCGCAGAGTTGATTGTGTCATAAAGCGGGCTAGCATGCCCAAGGATAAGCGGTCGTTCGCGGCCGGGATATAAGGACGGGAATGACCAAGCTTTCAGGCGGCGACAGCAAGAGTACTCTCTACTGCTCGTTCTGCGGCAAGTCGCAGCACGAGGTGAGGAAGCTGATCGCTGGACCGACTGTGTTCATTTGTGATGAATGCGTCGAGCTGTGCAATGACATCATACGCGAAGAGTCGAAGTCGGCTCTAGTCAAGACTCGGGACGGCGTCCCGACTCCGTTGGAAATCTGCAAGGTCCTCGACGACTATGTCATTGGCCAGGATCGCGCGAAGCGCGTCCTCTCCGTCGCCGTCCACAACCATTATAAGAGGCTTTCGCACGGCGCGAAGGCCGGCAACGATGTTGAGCTCGCCAAGTCGAACATCCTGCTCATTGGACCGACGGGCTGTGGCAAGACTCTCCTCGCGCAGACGCTTGCGCGAATCCTCGATGTTCCCTTCACGATGGCCGACGCGACCACCCTCACCGAAGCGGGTTACGTCGGCGAAGATGTCGAAAACATCATTCTGAAGCTTCTCCAGGCCTCCGATTACAATGTTGAGAAGGCACAGCGCGGAATCGTCTACATCGACGAGATCGACAAGATCAGCCGCAAGTCGGATAATCCGTCGATCACGCGCGACGTCTCAGGCGAGGGCGTGCAGCAGGCACTTCTGAAGCTCATGGAAGGCACGACTGCCTCGGTACCTCCGCAGGGTGGCCGAAAGCATCCACAGCAGGAGTTCCTTCAGGTCGATACGACCAACATTCTGTTCATCTGCGGTGGGGCTTTCGCCGGCCTCGAGAAGATCATCTCCGACCGGATGCAGGGAAAGTCGATGGGCTTTGGTGCGCATGTGGCTGCCCCGGACGAGCGCAAGACAGGCGAGATCCTGAAGCATTGCGAGCCCGAAGACCTGCTGAAGTTCGGACTCATTCCCGAGTTCGTCGGACGACTGCCTGTTATTGCGACGCTCGAGGACCTCGACGAAGTTGCTCTCGTAAAGATCCTCGTCGAGCCGAAGAACGCACTGGTGAAGCAGTACGCCAAGCTCTTCGACATGGAAGAAGTGCAGCTCGAGTTCACGGATGACGCGCTTCACTCGGTCGCCAAGAGAGCGATCGATCGCAAGACCGGCGCGCGCGGGCTTCGCTCGATCCTCGAGGGAATTCTTCTCGACACCATGTTCGACCTGCCGTCGATGGACGGCGTTGATGAAGTCCACGTCGACAAGGACGTCGTGGAAGGCCGCAAGGAGCCAGTGCGCGTCTATGCCGCCAAGGGAAGCAAGGCGGACGACGCCGCGTGACGGCGGACTCTCCCGCCGATCATCAAATCCTAGTGTCGGGAGAGCCTAGAGGCCCTTCACCGCAGCCATGAGCTGAGACCCGAACCGCTCCATGAGGTGGGCGTCGCGGCCATAATGGTCCGGCATGAACTGGATTCCATCGGCCGTCGGCTGTGCCGTCAGATAGGTCATGTAGACGGGGACGGGTTCGGGAAGGTTCGCATGTTCCTCGACCTTGGGATTCTTCCCTTGCGGTACGATCCCATCGAACAGGAATCGGGCAACCCGCTTATAGTCCTCCAGCCGGACGCATCCGTTGCTGATCCACAGCTCGTTCTTGGTGAAATGCTCCTTCTCGGGTGAATCGTGCAGGTAAATCCCGAAATAGTTCGGGAGCATGAACTTCATCATGCCCATCGAATTGGCCGGGCTCGGGAGCCGGCGAAGCCGCACTTCCTGCGTACCGTCGACGACCGCCTGCCAATCAACCGAATGCGGATCAATCAGCTGGGCATTGTCGCTGTAGTCGGTGAGGACCTGATATTCGCGGTCGGTGAGGTACTTGACGCCCTGGGCGACCACGCGCGGCCCGATGAGGCTTCGGACCAGCTCAGGTGGGACGTTCCAATAGGGGTTCACGTCCGCATATCGGATGTAGGCGGCCATCATTGGCGTCGCCGTTTCGGCCTTGCCCACGACGACCTTCATTTCGTCGACCTTTCGGCCATTCAGCCACATCGAAAGGCGTGCGTCGCCGGCGTCGACTAACAGATATTTCGGTTGCTCTTCGGGAGCCGGCAGACGGCGGGCTCGCTCGAGGTTGATGAGAATGATCTGCTCATAATATTGAGCGCCGCGGTTCAATGCCTCGATCGTGCCGGGGCCGGCGACACCATCGGGCTTGATCGCGTGAACCGACTGAAATGCCTTCACCTGAGCGGCGAGGGCCGCGTCATATTTGTCGCCGGCAGGAAGCCCCAGACGTTCCCGCAACGCAGCAACGCGATCGCCGCTCATTCCGATCTTGAGCGCGGGACCTTCAGGAACCGGATCTTGCGGAAGATCGCCCCACCGCTGCTGATATTTGACGAGCCCACGCCGAAGTTCGGTATAGATTGGGTTGACCGAGGTGAAAAAATCGACGGGAGCACCGCTCCAGGCCGCAAACGTCATGTTGCCTGCTGGCGCATCATCGTGAACAGCTTTTGGGACGAGCG
The DNA here is from genome assembly GCA_035653695.1 of Sphingomicrobium sp. Classification (GTDB taxonomy): domain Bacteria; phylum Pseudomonadota; class Alphaproteobacteria; order Sphingomonadales; family Sphingomonadaceae; genus Sphingomicrobium. The sequence goes on along the minus strand of DASRBJ010000287.1, from coordinate 4,591 downwards.
CCTCGTCGATATAGATCATGTCGACGCCCTGCTCGATGGCCGGCGGCAGATCGATGGGCTCGAGAGCCGGCGACTTGCCTTGCTCCGCGGCCGGCGATTGCCACGACTGCGCCTGCGGCGGCGCGTGCGCCATCCAGGGTTCTTCAACCGCGGGCGGCGGCATGGTCGGTGCGCGCGGCGGCACGGCAGCGGGCATCGTCGGGGCTGGGGCAGGCGGTACGGCAAACTGGGCGTAGGCCGTCGCCGAGACGGTGAGCGTGCTTAGCGCGATGAGGAAATGGCGTTTGGTCACGACCTTAAGCTTAAGCAACCAAACTGAACGATTACAGAATCAATCGAAGGCTTCGGTCGCGAATTACTCACCCTCTAGCGGAAGAGTGTCGCGTTCACCGACGGGAGCACCAAGCTTTTGCGCTGCCTTTGCGATCTCGTCATCTGTTGGCGGGGAGGGAAGTTCCTCGCCGGGAGCAAGCGCTTCATCCGGCAATCCTGGTCCGGTGCCGGCGATATTTTCATTGACGGGTCGATCGTTGGGACCATTGCTGATTTTTTCGCGCTCCTGAACCATGAATGATTTCCTCCGTCGCTAAAGCGACCGGGTAAGCGTCAATGTTCCCGCCTTTGTTGCGTGGGCGCTGGTGGCCGCCCATATACCGTCCATGACTCGCTTCCTACCAATCCTTCCACTTCGCGACATCGTCGTTTTCCCGCACCGGATCGTGCCGCTCTTCGTCGGCCGCGAAAAGTCCGTAGCGGCGCTCGAAGCAGCGATGGCTGCGGACAAGGAGTTGTTCCTTGTCGCCCAACTTGATCCCGGTGAGGATGAGCCCGACCGCGATGCTCTTTACGACCTCGGAGTCGTCGCGACGGCAATGCAGCTACTGAAGCTTCCCGACGGAACCGTACGAGTGCTGGTCGAAGGCGTGAAGCGGGCGCGACTTGTAAATCTCGTCTCGCGCGACGGCTATACAGCCGCGGAGATCGAGTTCGTCGAGGAAGAGGCCGGCGGCGGCACTGAAGCGCAGGCGTTGATGCGCTCGGTTCTCGATCAGTTCGAAAATTACGCCAAGCTCAACAAGCGCCTTCCTCCCGAAACGGGCATCCAGCTCTCCGAAATCGAGGATCCATCGACCCTCGCCGACGCGGTCGCGTCGAACCTCTCGATCAAGGTGGCCGACAAGCAGGCACTGCTCGGCGAGCTCAATCCGGCGCGACGTCTCGAGATGGTGTTCGCCTTCATGGAGGGCGAACTTGGCGTTCTCCAGGTCGAAAAGAAGATCCGCAGTCGCGTCAAGCGCCAGATGGAGAAGACTCAGCGGGAATATTACCTCAACGAACAGCTGAAGGCGATCCAGCGAGAGCTCGGAAACGAAGGCGAGGAAGGTGGCGACGAGCTCCAGGAGCTTGCCGAGAAGATCCGAAAGACGCGCCTTTCGAAAGAAGCACGTACGCGCGCCAATGCCGAGTTGAAGAAGTTGCGGGCAATGGCGCCGATGTCGGCGGAAGCGACGGTCGCGCGCAATTATCTCGACGTTCTTCTGGGTCTTCCCTGGGGTAAGAAATCCAAGCTTAAGAAGAATATTGCCGAGGCACAGGCTGTTCTCGACCAGGACCATTATGGTCTCGAGAAGGTCAAGGACCGGATCGTCGAGTATCTTGCCGTCCAGGCCCGGACGAACAAGCTCAAGGGTCCCATATTGTGCCTGGTTGGTCCTCCGGGTGTCGGCAAGACGTCGCTGGGCCGCTCGATCGCCCGGGCAACCGGCCGAGAGTTTGTGCGACAATCGCTCGGCGGAGTGCGCGACGAGGCCGAAATTCGCGGCCATCGACGAACCTACATCGGCTCGTTGCCTGGAAAGATCATCTCCAACATCAAGAAAGCTGGAACCTCCAACCCGCTGTTCCTGCTCGATGAAATCGACAAGCTCGGACAGGATTTCCGCGGTGATCCGTCATCGGCCCTGCTCGAGGTGCTTGACCCGGAGCAGAACAACAAGTTCCAGGACCATTATCTCGAACTCGACTATGATCTTTCGGACGTGATGTTCGTCACGACCGCAAATTCGCTCGACATGCCGCAACCGCTGCTCGATCGAATGGAGATCATCCGCCTCGAAGGTTACACCGAGGATGAAAAGGTGGAGATCGCCAAGCGGCACCTCATTCCCAAGCAGATGGACGCGCACGGCCTCAAGGAAGAGGAACTGTCCTTTTCAGACGATGCCTTGCGAACGATCATCCGGCACTACACGCGCGAGGCGGGCGTCCGCACTCTTGAGCGCGAACTTGCCAAGGTCGCACGTAAGTCGCTGCGTCAAATCCTTGAGAACAAGACTGAGAAGGTCGAGCTAACTCCAGGTAACGTGGGTGATTTCCTCGGAGTTCGGAAATTCCGCTACGGAATTGGCGAGGAAGAGGACCAGATTGGCGCCGTCACCGGGCTCGCGTGGACCGAAGTCGGCGGCGAGCTGCTTACGATCGAAGCAGTGACCGTTCCGGGCAAGGGCCAGATCAAGACCACTGGAAAGCTCGGCGAAGTCATGCAGGAATCCATCCAGGCAGCGATGAGCTTCGTCAAAGCGCGCGCGCCGGCTTTTGGAGTGAAGCCTTCCATTTTTGCCCGCAAGGACATCCACGTTCACCTTCCGGAAGGTGCCGTGCCCAAGGACGGTCCGTCCGCCGGTATCGGGATGGTGACGGCAATGATCTCCACGATCACCGGCGTTGCGGTTCGCCGTGACGTTGCAATGACGGGCGAGGTTACGCTTCGCGGTCGCGTCCTTCCGATTGGCGGCCTCAAGGAGAAGCTCCTGGCAGCACTTCGGGGAGGAATCACGACCGTGCTGATTCCCGCCGAGAACGAGAAGGATCTTGCCGAGCTCCCGCAGACCGTAAAGGACGGCCTCGAGATCATTCCCGTCGACCATGTCGACGAGGTTCTTGCCCGTGCGCTGGTCGAGCCGTTGCAGCCGATCGAGTGGACCGACGACGACGAGCATGCCGCCGAGCCACCGGTGCATGCGGCTACGACGGAAACAGGCGCAACAGTTCGTCACTAGGCTGGACAGGAGCGCGGAGTCTTGCCTTAAAGGCCAACTCCGCGGCCACGAGTCTCGTCGGCGGAGAGGGGAGAGCCTGGGGGATGAACAAGCAAGAACTGATTGGTCATGTCGCGGACCGCTCCGGGTTGAGTCGCAATGACGCGACGCGCGCCGTTGAAACGATGCTCGAGATAATCACCTCGACCCTCAAGAGAGGTGACGAGGTTCGTCTCGTCGGGTTCGGAAATTTCTCGGTGACGCGCCGAAAGGCATCGACCGGTCGAAATCCTCGAACTGGGGAGCCGATGCAGATCAAGGCGGTTTCGCAGCCGAAGTTCCGGCCGGGCAAGGTTCTGAAGGACGCAGTTCAGTAGCTAGACAGGCGTAAACGGTGCATTATATCGCGAGCGCTTCCGCACCGGCGGGCGCGTAGCTCAGTGGTAGAGCACACCCTTCACACGGGTGGGGTCGTAGGTTCAAACCCTACCGCGCCCACCATTGCCATCGCGTGACGTGCGCGGCGAGACAATGATCTTCGGTAGAGTGCGCTCAGATCTCGAGATACGCGGGCTGGAAGCTCGCGACGCGGCGCATTTCAGGCCAGTCCACGAACTCGATCTCGCGGCCGCGGCGCTTGATAAGACCTTGACGTTCCATGTCGGCTAACACCCGGTTCACGTTGACCGACGTCTGACCGGTGATGTCGGCGATTTGCTGCTGGGTGAACGGATTGACCATTCGCTCTTCGTCGCTTCGCATCCGTACTGCCGTTTCGCACAGCAGGTGAGCAACGCGTGCGGTCGAGTCTCGTCGTCCGCAATTGACCAGCCATTCGTAGCCAATGGACTCGCTGCGCTGCAAAAGCCGCATGAAGAAGCGTTGCATTGGCGGATTTGCATCGACCAGCGCCTCGAAGTCCTTCGCTTTCCCGACCATTATCTCGCTTCGAACCACGGCTTGAATTCCGTCCTGTGCCGGTCTGCTGCGCGGCAAGATACCTTCACCAGGAAAGCGCAACGCAACGATCTGTCGACGACCCGAAGAGTCGCTCTTGAATTTCGAAAGGATTCCAGATCGGACGAAGATGACTTCCTCGCGCGGTGCTCCGGACTCGCGGAACGGACGCCTCGGATCAATCTGGATGACGCGGTGTGGCATGCGTTCGAGGAGGTCGGCGAGCGATGGCTCAAGGCCCGCGGAGACTAACGTCTCGCGTAGAGACACGCTTTCGCCCTGCGACCGTGTTCGGCGACTCGTCATGGCGGGTCTTTCCTTGGGCGAGACGATGCGCCTGCGTAACGGCACAAGCAAGTTACTTATGGATAGGATCTATGTGACTGATTAGCCAAAGAGGGCTGCGACATCGGTCGCCATCCGCTGACGTTGCTCAGGATTGAGCTTTGTCGCTGTCTCGAGGCGCGGCGGCCCTGGCCAGCCTTCGTCAACGAATTCGACGCCATTCCAAGTCCGTGGCTCGCTGTAGCGCGGAATGACATGGAAATGGACGTGCGGGTCGAGCATCATCAACATGAGATAGTTGATGCGTTCAA
>DASRBJ010000286.1:0-4466 GCA_035653695.1 Sphingomicrobium sp. | reverse complement strand
GTAATGAGTGGCAAGGCCAAGATAGCAACATTCGGCGCCATCAAGGCGCGCTCCGGTGAGCGCGATGAATTCCCCGACGCGCCCCGGAAGACGCGGAAGATACCAGCCTCCGCCAACGTCCGGGAACAATCCAATGCCGGTTTCAGGCATGGCGAAGCGCGTGTTTTCGGTCGCAATTCGGAAATTGCACGGAAGCGAAATTCCGACGCCGCCCCCCATCGTGATTCCGTCCATGATGGCGACGGTTGGCTTGGGATAAGTGAACAATAAATGGTTGAGGCGATATTCAGCAAAGAAAAACGCCTTGGCATCCGAGGCATCCTCGTTGCCGCTTCTTGCGAGCATCACGACATCACCACCGGCGCAGAAGCCGCGACCTTCGGCGTGGTCTATGACAACGGCCTCGACGTCATCATCGTGCAGCCATTGTAGAAGTGCCTCGCTCATGACTTCGCACATCTGTTTCGTCAGCGCATGGATCGCCTTGGGACGATTGAGGCGAATTCGGCCGACCCGCTCCTGGGTCGCAATCAGAACGTCACTCACTGGCGCAGCATGTCGCGGCTGACGATCACCCGCATGATCTGGTTGGTCCCCTCGAGGATCGAGTGCACGCGAAGGTCGCGCCAGAAACGTTCGATCGGATAGTCCATCAAATATCCGTAACCGCCGTGCAGTTGCAGCGCGCGATCAACGACGGATGAGCCGGTATCGGTTGCAAGCCTCTTGGCCATCGCAGCGAAGCGAGTCTTGTCGGCCGCATTTGCCGTGACCTTTGCAGCCGCCACGTACAACAGATAGCGCGCGGCCTCGAGTTCCGTCTCCATGTCGGCAAGCGTGAACTGCGTTGCCTGGAAATCCGCAATGGGATGGCCGAACTGCTGGCGTTCCTTGGTATAGCGAACGGTCTCATCGAGGCAGCGCTGCGCGCCGCCGAGCGAGCAGGCGCCGATATTGAGCCTCCCGCCATCGAGCCCCATCATCGCAATCCGGAAACCTTCCCCTTCAGCGCCGACGCGGTTCACAACCGGAACACGTACTTCATCGAAATTGACTTGAGCCGTCGGTTGCGAATGCCAGCCGAGCTTTCGCTCCTGAGCGCCGAAACTCACGCCGGGCATGTCTTTTTCAATAACGAGACAGGTGATGCCTTTTGGCCCCTCTTCGCCGGTGCGTACCATGCTGACGTAAATGTCGTTCTCACCGCCTCCGGAAATGAATGCCTTGGACCCGGAGACCACATAATGATCGCCGTCCCGCAGAGCTCGAGTCTTGAGCGCGGCGGCGTCAGAACCCGAGGACGGCTCCGTCAGGCAATAACTGCCCATCCGCTCCATGTTGATCATTGAAGGGAGATATTTCTGCTTGACTTCGGCCGACCCGAACCGGTCGATCATCCAGCTCGCCATGTTGTGAATCGAAATGAATGCGCTGGTCGACGGGCAGCCATAGGCGAGCGCCTCGAAAATCAATGCGGCATCGAGGCGTCCAAGACCGATCCCGCCGCTCTCTTCACTGACATAGATCGATCCGAATCCGAGCTGCGCTGCTTCACGGATCGTGTCCTTGGGAAAGACGTGTTTCTCGTCCCATTCTGCCGCAAAGGGAGTAATCGCGTCGGCGGTGAATTTGCGGGCCATCTCCTGGATCTGGAGCTGGTCCTCGGTCAGGTCGAATTGGCTCATTGCGTGGGCGCTCTAGCCCGCCGCTTCCTCCTCAAGCAATCCCTCGAGCCTAAGCACGTTTCGGACTGAACTGCGTTCGAGCATGCGCCGTCGAAATGCGGCGAGATTTGGCCAGCGATTGAGACCACCGAGCATTTTCTCCGCCCACCCGGTGATGACGAACAGATACGGATCGGGCAGGGTGATGGTGTCGCCAAACAGAAATGGTCCATCACCGAGGCGCTGTTCGACGAAATCAAGCTTGCGGCCAAGCTCTTCAATCACAAGAGCTTTGGTTTCGTCGAGCGTTCGCGGGTTGAACAATAGGCCGAAGCGCTTGTGAAGTTCGGTCGTGATGTAGTTCAGCATTTCAAGCACGCGATAGCGGCGAAAATCGCCCAGCGGCGGAAATACTTCGGGCCAGTTCGTTCGATCGCCAAGATATTGCAGGATAACGGCATTTTCGGTCAGTACCTCGCCACTGTCGAGCTCCAGTGCCGGCACCGATCCTTTCGGGTTGATCTTCAGATAATCACCGCCGTCGGCGAGTTTCTTGGCCTTGAGATCGACGCGCGCGACGTCATGATCCAAGCCTATCTCGTGAAGAAGTATGTGTGGTGCCTGAGAGCATGCACCCGGTGAATAATAGAGCTTCATACCCCCTTGCCTTTCCGATCAGTCACCATTGCCGACGTCATTGACGTCGGGATTGTCTTCGCCCTGATTGAGTTCGCCATTCGATGTCGTGCTGCTCTCATCAGGCGGGAGTGTCTCGATGGACGCGTTGGAATCGGTGCCGTTGTCCGAAAGATTGTCCTCGATCGACATATCCTGACTCGCCACCTGGTTCTGGTGCTGCTTGTGGCAGGCGGCAAGCGCTGCCACACCCAAGATCGGGATCAGGAATCTAGCTGCATTTCGCATAGCTGAAGCTCGCCGTTGGATTGATTTCGGTACGCGTGAGGCGATGGTTCGCCACTTTCAACGCCTCGTACTTAGTCCAGCTCCGACCCTCGCCGTTAAAGGCGAAATTGCCGCCGATGGAACTCTCGTCAAAGCCGATATCCGACGCTGGAACCGCTCGCGACTCGTAGAAGCGAAGCAAGGTCGGCGTCACGACCAGCAGGCCCTTCGCGCGGTTTGGCGGCGAGCTGCAGTCGGTCGGATCAAGCGCCCATCGCCCCTGGAGCGCGGCTGGGATTCTGGCGGCGGGCGCCGGCTCCGGCTTTGCAGGAACTGTATTCCCGTGCGGTTCGCCGAGCGCACTTGGCGCTGGGGCGTTGATCTCCGGGAGGGGGGCATCTGCCTTCGCTTGGACGTCGACCGGCCCACGATTGCTGCAAGCAGCAATTGCGAGGATCGCGAAAGCGGCGATGAAGGGCAATCGAATCACGAGCCTTCAACAACCTAGATACCAATGTTGTTGCAGTGCCTTTTTGCTGCGCGTGCCTTTTCCGCGGTGGAATCTCGGACCTCAGTAGCTGACCGCTGCCAGGCAGTGCACGCCATTTTCGGCCGTTGAACGGAAGTTTGCGCGCGCGAAGAACCACGTGTCGCCTCCGAAACCGCGGAACGCGCTACTCGTCAGCCTCAGAGCAAAATCCGTCTGGTCCGACACGGTATAGCTTACCGCGCGACCTTCAGCTTGCTCAGTGACGATTGTTCCACCGTAGCGAAGGACCAGCCGACCGCTCTCGCGCGGAGCGCCTGACCAGAGATTTACCTCGCGCCCTCCAAGAACGAGCCGAACGCCCTGAACTCCGGCGGACGCGGACTGTGGCAGGACGAGCGCACGGTCGCCTTTGAGCAGATGGACAGCATAGCCGCCGCCGCAAAAATAGCCGGGGCCATCATATTCCTCGGTATGTGGCCCCGTCCATTGTGCAGCCGCTGCTGCTGCCATGGCTAGCAAGATCATCGCTCACCCCCACATCCGCGCAGACAAGAAGCTGCTTGTACGCCCATGCGTTGGCTTGCGCCAATCTCATCCCATGGTCGGAATCACGAACGCATTTTCGCCGGTGACGCTGCCGTCGGGCCAACGTTGAGTAACGACCTTGGTCTTCGTCCAGAACCGAAGCCCTTCCTGACCATATTGCCCAATGTCGCCGAAGCCCGAACGTTTCCAGCCGCCGAAACTGTGGTACGAGACAGGCACCGGTATAGGCACGTTCACGCCGACCATTCCAACATTCACTCGCGCGGTGAATTCGCGCGCGGCATGGCCGTTGCGGGTGAAGATCGCGACGCCATTTCCATATTCGTGCTGTGAAGGGAGGCGCACCGCTTCCTCGAAGTCGCGGGCACGGACCATCTGCAGGACTGGACCAAAAATCTCGTCCTTGTAGGCCTTCATTTGCGGAGTGACGTGATCGAAGAAGGTGGGGCCCACGAAGAATCCTTCCTCATGGCCCTGCAATGTGAAGCCGCGGCCGTCGACCACCAGCTCGGCGCCCTCATCGATGCCCATCTGGATGTAATTCTCGATGCGCTCCTTATGCGCCTTGCTGACGACAGGGCCATAATGGGCTTCAGGGTCGGTCGAGACTCCGACGCGTAGCGATTCGATCGCGGGGACGAGCTTCTCGCGCAAACGGTTCGCGGTCTCTTCGCCAACCGGCACGACGACGGGAAGGGCCATGCATCGCTCACCAGCTGAACCGAACGCGGCGCCGGCAAGGTCATTGACGACCTGGTCGAGATCGGCGTCGGGCATGACGATGCCATGGTTCTTCGCGCCGCCGAAGGCCTGCACGCGTTTGCCATTCGCCGTACCGCGCGCGTAAATATATTGGGCGATAT
>DASRBJ010000285.1:0-2167 GCA_035653695.1 Sphingomicrobium sp. | reverse complement strand
AGGCGGCGCAACAACTAAATTACAAAGTTGACAAGAACGCATCGGGACTGAGGCGACAGCAGACGAAGACACTCGCCCTCCTCTTCTTTGAGGAGGCGCCAGGTGCAGCGCTGCTCAACCCGTTCTACCTGTCGCTGGTGGGCCCGATGGTGCGTCGGTGCGCCGCCTATGGCTATGATCTTCTGATCTCGATCCAGCAGCTATCCTCCGATTGGCATGTTGATTACGAGGACAGCCGCAAGGCCGACGGGATAATCCTGCTCGGATACGGTGATTATCTTGAGTATCGGCCGCGGCTCGAGAAACTCGTCGCGAGCGGAGCTCATTTTGTCCGCTGGGGGTCGGCAAGGCAAGGCGAAGTCGGTGCGACCGTCGCGTCGGACAACGAGCAGGGCGGGTTCGACGCAACATCACACTTATTGCAGCAGGGGCGAAGAAGAATCGCGTTCGTCGGCACGGTCGATCCGGGCTATCCCGAGTTCCTGGAACGGTGGAATGGATATCGACGAGCACTCGCGGCCGCCGCCATTGAACTGGACGAGCGGCTGCAGGTCGATGCCGACCCAAGGGAAGAAGCCGGGCGTCGAGCGGTCGAGAGGCTGATTGCGCGCGAGGCGGATTTCGACGCCGTTTTCGCGGCCTGCGATATCTCCGCGATCGGCGTCATGCACGCGCTTCAGGCGATCGGACGCCGAGTACCCGAAGACGTTGGCGTAGTCGGCTTTGACGATATCCCGTCCGCAAGCCTCTCCAGTCCGCCGCTAACGACCGTGACGCAGGATCCTCGTCAGGCGAGCGATGCGCTCGTCGAGGCGATTATCACCTCGATCGAGAATGGCACGCCGACGAACCGCATTCTGCCGGTCAAGCTCAAAGTGAGAGAATCGAGCCTTCGTCGCTGAGTGATCCGGTTCATGCTGCCGGTGCGTATTCGTATGCAGCAGAGACACGGCCGTTGTGCCCGGAGCCGCCATCTGCCAGCGTTCGCGGGGGAGAGTGGTGAATGAACGAGACGGTCGTGCGTGAGAAGCCGCGGCAATCCTTGGCCGGTCTTTGGAATATCTCTTTTGGGTTCTTCGGTATCCAGATCGGGTTTGCTCTCCAGAACGCGAACATGTCTCGGATCTTCCAGTCGCTTGGATCGAGCGTTGATGATCTGCCAGCGCTCTGGATTGCCGCGCCGTTGACCGGACTCCTGGTTCAGCCACTGATCGGACACCTTTCGGACCGTACCTGGCTTGGAAGGCTTGGAAGAAGGCGGCCGTATTTCGTCGGCGGTGCTTTTCTCGCGGCACTGTCCTTGTTGCTGATGCCCTTGGCCGCGCAGCTTTTCTTCGCAGCCATCCTCCTCTGGACCCTCGACGCAAGTCTCAACATTTCGATGGAGCCATTTCGCGCATTTGTCGGCGACATGTTGCGAAAGGACCAGCATACGGCGGGTTATGCGGTGCAAACCGCGTTCATTGGGGCGGGTGCGGTCGTTGGTTCGATCTTCCCGTAGCTGCTCGACCGCGTTGGCGTGTCGAACGTCGCACAGGCTGGGGGCATTCCAGCAACCGTCCAGCTGAGCTTCTGGTTCGGCGCTGCGGCTCTCGTTGCCGCCGTGTCATGGACCGTCATTACAACCCGCGAATATGCGCCTCAGGAATTGGCGCTCTTTGGTGAGGATGCTGACGGCGGCGATGGTTCCGACCAGCAGCTTGCCGTCCTTGCTATGCGTAGCAATGTCCCGAGCATCGCGTGGGCCATTGCGGGCTGTGCAGTGATCTATTGCGTCTCGATCTTTCACCTTCAGAAGGAAGTATATCTGCTCGGGGCGCTTCTTCTCGCTTATGGCCTAGCGCGGCTCATTGCCATCGAACTTGCCAAGCGCGGCAAACAAAAAAACATCCTTGCGCTTGTGGTCGGCGATTTCGCGGGCATGCCGCCGCTCATGAAACGCCTTGCGTTAGTGCAGTTTTTCACCTGGTCTGCACTTTACACGATGTGGGTATTTACCACTCCGGTCGTTGCCCAGGATTTTTACGGATCGTCGAACGCGGCCAGTCCGGCCTTTCAGACCGCGGGCAATTACGTTGGCGAGCTCTTCGCCATTTACAACGGCGTTGCCGCGGTCGCTTCAGTAACTCTCCTCCCGTTGCTTGCTCGGTCACTCGGCAAAGCGATG
>DASRBJ010000284.1:0-11589 GCA_035653695.1 Sphingomicrobium sp. | reverse complement strand
GAACAGCTCCAGCGTTTCCTTGTCGCCGGGCCCATAGACCGCGGGCGGCCGAACGATGGCCCAATTGAGCCCCGAGCTGTGGACCAGCTCTTCGGCACGAGCCTTGGAGGCGCCGTAGAGCGAGAGCTTGGGCTCGCGGGCGGCAAGCGAGGAGACCTGCACGAAACGCTGCACCCCGCCTGCCGTCGCCGCGGCAAGCATTGCAAGCGTTCCAGCGACATTTCCTTCCTCGAAGCCCTTGGCATTGGTCGCCGTGATCGTTCCAGCGACATGGATAATTGCTTCGGCATCGCGAACGAGCCGTTCCAGTGAATCGCGGGCCGAGAGATCGCCCGCAATCCATTCAACCCCGAGCCGCGGGCCTTGCGGGCGACGCGTCAGCGCATTGACTTCGTGGCCAGCAGCGAGCGCAACGTCGATCAGGTGCGACCCGATAAACCCCGTCCCGCCGGTGATCGCGAGCCTCATAACGGCGACCAGTTCTTTGTATCTGCTGTTGCCGGCGCTTCTTCGCGTGCATCGGCACCAAGGCGCTCGATGATCGCGTCGAGCAGGGCCTCCATTCCTTCTTCGAGTGGAGCGCTCACCGGGAAAACCTTTTCAGCGGTCGCCTTCTCGAGCTTCTTGACGATCTTCGAGCGTTGCCCTGGCTCGAGCAGGTCGGCCTTGGTGAGCGCGATGAGCTCGGGCTTGTCCTCAAGGCCTTCACCATAACTGTCGAGTTCGCCTCGAACGATACGCCATGCCTCGAGTGGCTCCTCGGCTGAGCCATCGACCAAGTGGAGAAGGAGGCGGGTTCGTTCGACGTGGCCCAGAAAGCGGTCGCCGATCCCGGCACCTTCCGCGGCGCCTTCGATGAGGCCGGGAATATCCGCGACAACAAACTCGCGTCCCTTGTGGCGCACGACTCCGAGCTGCGGCCGAAGGGTCGTGAACGGATAGTCACCCACCTTTGCCGAGGCGTTGCTCACCGAATTGAGGAAGGTCGATTTACCCGCATTGGGCAATCCTACCAAACCAACATCTGCCAGAAGCTTAAGACGCAGCCACACCCACATCTCTTCGCCTTCTTCGCCCGTCTGGTGCTGCCGCGGAGCGCGGTTGGTCGACGTCTTGTAGCTGGCGTTCCCGCGCCCTCCCATGCCGCCCTTGAGGAGAACGACGCGCTGGCCGGCTTGCGTAAGATCGGCAAGAAGCGTTCGCTCCTCATCGTCGGCAAGGACCTGGGTGCCAACGGGAACCTTTATCACGAGGTCGGCGCCCCCAGCGCCGGTGCGGTTCGAGCCCGAGCCACCCTTGCCCCGCGGCGCGCGGAAGTGCTGCGTGTAGCGAAAGTCGATGAGCGTATTGAGCCCCGGCACGGCTTCGAAGACGATGTCCCCACCCTTGCCGCCATCACCGCCGTCCGGTCCACCGAACTCGATGAACTTCTCGCGCCGGAAGCTGACGGCGCCGGGGCCGCCGCCACCTGAGCGCACGAAGATTTTTGCCTGATCGAGAAAATGCATCCCGGCGCGAGTTAGGCGATGCGAGCGGGAAGGGGAACCTCGCATTGAAATGATTGGTTTGCCGACCATCTCATGACGATGGTTCAACTGTCCGTCCTCGATCTTGCACCGATCACTTCCGGTTCGAATGCTGGCGAAGCGCTCCAGAACGCGGCGCGGCTTGCGCGCAAAGCCGAGGAGCTTGGCTACAAGCGCTACTGGATGGCCGAGCATCATTCGATGCCGGGAATTGCGAGCGCAGCAACGGCCGTTGCACTTGCCTATGTCGGCTCGAAGACCTCAGAGATCCGGATTGGTTCGGGCGGGATCATGCTGCCCAACCACGCGCCACTGATCATTGCCGAGCAGTTCGGGACGCTCGACGCCTTGTTCCCCGGAAGAATTGACCTTGGGCTTGGTCGAGCGCCGGGCACGGACCAGGCAGCAGCCTATGCAATGCGCCGCAATCTAGCTTCCGACGCCAACCAGTTTCCGAACGATGTGGTTGAATTGATGGGCTATTTCCGCGGCGAGAATGGGAGAGTTCGCGCGATTCCCGGTGAAGGCGCAAAGATCCCCATTTACATATTGGGCTCGAGCCTTTTTGGAGCGCAGCTCGCGGCAATGCTCGGCCTCCCCTACGCTTTTGCCTCGCACTTTGCGCCGCAGATGATGATGGAGGCAATAAAGGTCTACCGCGAGCGTTTCGAGCCGTCTGAGCAGCTCGACCGGCCCTATGTGATGCTCGGGTTCAACTGCTTTGCCGCCGAGAGCGACGAAGAAGCGGCGTTGCTTTCAACGTCGATCCAGCAGGCGTTCGTGGCCTTGCGAACAGGAGAGCCGACGCAGCTTCCGCCGCCGCGTGCTGGTTATGCCGACACGCTTCCGCTCGAGGCCCGTGCGATGCTGCAGAACATCTTTTCCTGTTCGGCGGTCGGGTCGCCCGCGACGGTGCGGCGCCAGGTCGACGCGTTCATCGATCGAACCGGCGCCGACGAACTGATCGTCACGTCGCAAATCTTTGATCCGATCGCGCGGCTGCGCTCCTATGAACTCCTGATGGAAGCCGTCTCTCAGGACGAACTTGCCGCGGCTTCATAAGAGTGCGTTTGCTTCGTTGGCGCAGGATCCCGAGCGCCTCCGAACAGCGAGCGCTGGCGCGCGAGTTCATCGGCAAGCGGCTTGTAGACGGCTCGTCGGCCGTCCGAGTGTGGTGTGCTGAAGAGGCCGACCTCGGCATGGCGACTGTCATCCCATCCCGGAAAGCTTGTGACGGGATAGATGCAAATCCCTTCCACCTTAACGCCGCGCGCCTGCGCTTCGCGGACTTCATCGCACACATAGTGGAACCAGGCGCTCCTTGCTGAACCTTCCGAGCCGGTTTCCGAGATGAAGATGGGCTTGCCGAACCGTTGGTGCACTTCGGCGAGCATGTCGGCGAGGCGTCTATACTCGTGGTGGCCAAGAGGAATGGTTGAGCCGCCGTCGATCCATTGATTGTCCGAGTAGAAGTTGAAGCCGAGCGCGTCGGCTGCCCACGCGCCGCCGCCAAGCTCGGGCGCGGAACGCCCAAGAAGCATATCATAGGCTTCGAACTGCCCTTGCCGCAGCTGTTCGGCGCGCGAGCGATCTTCGTCGCTCCCGCTTGCCGGTCGAATGTTGATCAAGGGTTCTGCCCAGAACAGCCTTACCTGGCGATCAACGTCGCGCGCTGCGCGTGCCCCGGCGAGCGCGGCCGTTACGAGGCGCGACTTCACCCATCCGCGCTTGTCCTGCTCGAGCCGCGGGAAATAGCCGGTATTCACGGCCCAGCTGAAATAGGAGATCTCGTTGATCGGGCAGAAGAGCGGCGCGCGGCCCGTGATCTTGCGATGGACTCGCGTCGCTTCGGCTGAGAAGCTGGCAAAGCTTTCGACGAACTCCTCGCTGCCAAGCTTCAGATGATCGGGAAAGCCGTAGTGGCAGAGATCCCAAATGATTTGGACGCCGGCTTTGTCAGCCGCTTCAAGCATCGGTATCCAACTCGACCAGTCATAGCGGCGAGGCTCCTGCTCGATGAGGTGCCAGCGAAGCCCGTCACGGATCGTCAGCAATCCAAGCTCGGCGCAGGAAAGATAATCATTGAAGGTGCAGCCTTCATGGCCCGTGCTTCGGATGAGATCGAGCCGAAGCCCGTCGGTCCTCCGGTGTGATGAGCATTCGAAGCCTGCGAGGAAGAAGCTCGCGAACATCGTCATGGGAGACCTAAATGCATGTTCGCTCGAGCGGTTGCCACGACTGAAATGCGAATGAGCGAAGTCCTTGGGGGCGCATCGTCACGTCTCCACCTTGTCGGCCGACACTCCGGTGATCTCAGCCGAAGAAGCTAGGCGAATGAAGAGCGGTCACGCGTTGCTTTCGCTCGCCTGCGGATGGTGCGGGACGAGGATCAGCGTTCGTCCTTCGACACGCCAGGATTGGAGCCGCGAGAGGAAGTTCATTCCAAGGACGTCGAGGTTGCCGAGACCCGGCCCCGTGACGATCCTCAAGTTTCGCGCAACGATATTGCCGATCCGGATCTCGTCGACCGCACCGGTCTTCGCGGGTGCCGCGCCGTTCGCCGTCTGAAGGATGACCGGTGCAAGGCGCGAGCCAACGTCGACCCCAGCGTCACGGGCGGTCTGCTGTGAAATCGCCGTCACGGTTGCGCCGCTATCGATCAGCATCCGCCGCTCAACACCATTGATTGATGCGAGTACCCAGAAGTGGCCGTCGGGTGACATGCTGACGTGGAGTTCCTTGCCCGACACACGTTGGTCATCGAGGCCGAGCTTTTGCGTCAGCCGCGAAAGCTCCGGCTGGTATGGTGCCTGCTGCAGAAGGACGAATATAAGGAACGCCAGCAGGCCCGCAGAGAAGGCGAAGCGAATGATCCGCCCGACGTACGGGATACGCTGAAGCGCCATGATAATGACCGCGGCGACGACGGCGTAGACTGCAAGGTGCTGCCATTGTGGGGCGGCGTGCGGCATGAAGGTTTCGAACATCGCGATCATGGCATGTCGTTGCGGCTCGTACTTGGTTCAAGCCGGCAAACCGATTCTCAGGTGAAACGCTAGGCACCTCAAGCGCTTGCGGGCGTTTCTAACTTAAATCAGGTCACGGAGCGTACCATGGACGAGCGCATCGTGGCTGTCGGTTTGCTTACCAGGCGTGATTTGAACATCTTGGGTCCGACGTTCGATCGTGCATGGCCAGTCGAGGAAGCGCCCGCGTTCAATGAACTGCTACGGGCAATCGACGAGGCTGACCGGCGGCTGCAAGGTAAGAATATGACCCAGCAACATTGATCAGAAACGTTCGAGAAGGCGATCGACGCTATCCTTGGTCGTCTTCTCCTTGCCTTTCTCGTGAAGCTCTTTGGCGTGGCGTTCGAGCGCGGCACGAACGAGTTCGATCTGCTGGTCGGTCAAATGCTCGATGCCGATGAACTGCTCGCGCGCCTTGTCGACCGCTCGGAGGAGCTCGTCGAGCTTCGCCTGCATCGCCGCGCCATCACGATTCTGGCTGTTCTGGATGAGGAACACCATGAGGAAAGTAACGATGGTGGTGCCGGTGTTGATGACGAGCTGCCAGGTATCGGAATAATGGAAGAGCGGCCCCGTCGCGGCCCAGGCAACTATCAGCCCAACCGCCGTCGCGAACGTCAGCGGATGCCCGGCACCCGCGGAGGTCTTTGTCGCACACCAGTTGAAGAAGCGTCGCATTAACGACGTAACGCCTGTGGAACGAAGTGGTGCCGCCAGTCTTGAAAGTTCATTCCGGCGGCTGCTCGACCTCGAGACGATGGCGGAGGCGTTGTGCGGCAAGTTCGCGCGCCGCGTCGCGGGGCAGGGCAAGTGCTTCGGCGATCGGTGGTCCAAGAAGCGAATCGCCAAGCGCGTTCAGGACGAGCGACAGGGTGCTCTCGGCGACATGCTGCGATTCGTGGCCTTTCGAGAGCTGCGCCACCAGCGCCCGGATCGAGTCGAGTATGGGGTTGAGCGCGTCGCGATTGCCGGTGAGGATCATCCAGGCAGCAAGTGCTCCAGCGCCTTCCTTGCCGAACGCGTCAAAACATTGGTCGACAATCACGCGCGCGTCTGTCTCGCCGGCGCGTGCGTGCTCAACCGCCTCGGCGATGCTTCCATTGACGGAATCGGCAATCGATTTGGCGAGTTCGCCCTGGAGCCCTGCGGCCGAGCCAAAATGGTGGAGCAGGTTGGCGTGGGTTCGGCCGATCTCGGCCGCGACCGCCTTCAGCGTCACGGCCTGCGGACCTTGCTCGATCAGGAGCTTGCGCGCCGCGCGAAGCGCGGCCGAGCGACTTTCTTCGGGTGAGAGGCGTGTTCGTCTTATTGACACTGGTGTAAGTTAAGCTATCTTTCCACTCATGACTGCAACGACTCTGCCGACGCCCAGCGACCTCAGCATCACGCCCAGGGACCGTCGTTTCGGACGCGAGAGCGCCGCGCCGCGGTTGTGGCACGGAGGACGCGTAGAAGCGACAGCTATCTACAACGCGTTATCGACGACTTTTCCGGCGGGGGAAGCATTCTTTGTCGAAAGCGTGCGCGCGTTTCGGGACGGTGCGCCCCAAAAACTCGCCGAGGAGATAAGAGGGTTCACGACGCAGGAGGCGATCCACAGCCGTGAGCATGACGCGTTTAACCGACGCGCGAGCGAAGCGGGCTATGATCTTTCAAACCTTGAACGGAAAGTTGAGGAGCGCCTAGCGATCACGCGCGACAAGCCGCCAATCGTCAGTCTTGCGGCAACCATGGCTCTCGAACATTTCACGGCAATCCTTGCGCACCAGCTTCTTGCCAATCCGAAGCACCTTGCCGGCGCGCAAAAGGAAACGGCCGAGTTATGGCGCTGGCACGCCGCCGAGGAAATCGAGCACAAGGGCGTTGCCTATGACACTTGGCTCCACGCCACCCGCAAATGGCCAAGCTCGAAGCGCTGGAAATTGAAGGCCAAGGTCATGCTCTACGTTACGAGAAATTTTCTCGTCGACCGGACCGCGGGCGCGCTCGAGCTCATGCGACAGGATGGCGTGACTGGCATCAGGGCCTGGTCGCTTCTTATTTGGTACCTCTGGGTTCGCCCAGGCATGTTCCGCAAGATCGCTGGCGCCTGGCTCAAGTTCTTCATGCCGGCTTTTCATCCGTGGAATGAGGATGATCGCCATCTTCTCACTGTCTACGACGAGAGTGTAGGCCCCGCTTCGGCCGGCGCAAGGAAGGTTCGGCGCGCGGTCTGACCACGTTTACTGTCGTTCGCGACGGTCGCCTTTCGCAGCAAGGGCGGCCCGATGCCTTCTTCATCGAGCCGCCCTTTGTGAGGCTTACCTGTTTGACTTGGTCAGGCCGCGAGCGCTTCGCTGCGGACTTCGGCCACTCGCCGGCCCGCCTCCAGTTCAAGCCGCATCAACCGTGCGGGGACTTCCTCCCCTCGGGCGCAGCTCATGCGTGGCGCGACAATGCCCAAGGGAACGAAGCCCAGTTTCTCAAGCACGCGTGCCGACGCCGGATTGTCAAGGAAGTGCGAGCCTTCGAGGCTCTTCAAGCCAAGCGTGCGCGCGATCTCCGTCAGCGCCGAGCAGGCTTCGGTCGCATAGCCGCGGCTCCAGAACGGACGCGCGATCCAATAGCCCATTTCGACCGACCCTGACGCGCGACGTCCCAAACCGCACGCGCCGACCAATTGCGGCGCGGCATTGCCGCGCTCGAACACCAGGAAGGAGGGGAGAATGGGATCGCGCGGGCTAGCAAGAAATGCTTCCGCGTCGCGGACCGAATAAGGCCACGGCACGGCGGCAAGGTTGCGGACGATCGCTTCGTCGGCGATCGCCGCGGCAAGCGCCGGTGCATCCTCCGGGAAACCCGGTCTCAGCAGCAATCTTGGTGTTCTCGCGAACATCATTCTTCTCCTCTGGTCCGGCACGACTACTCGCCGCCCGTGACAGTTTCGGGAGAAGGCAAAGAAAAAGGGGAGACCCCTTCCGGGGCTCCCCTTCTCCCTATCTGGTCTCGATCCTTTTAGATCTCGTCCGGGCCGCCCCTTTGTGGGAACGGTCCCTTTCTGACCGTTCCTATGCTTGGTTCTCGCTAATCGGCATAATATGCACGTATTTGCGACCAAGCTTCCCGTCGCGAAATGCGACGGAGCCGTCCGTAAGTGCAAAAAGCGTATGGTCCTTGCCCATGCCGACGTTCGTCCCCGCATGCCACTTCGTGCCGCGTTGACGAACGATGATGTTGCCGGCGAGGACCGACTGGCCGCCGAACTTTTTGACGCCAAGGCGCTTGCTCTCACTGTCGCGGCCGTTGCGGGACGAGCCGCCTGCTTTCTTATGTGCCATGACGAAATAAAGTCCTGATTACTTGCCCTTGGGCGTCTTCTTGGAGCTGCCCTTAGCAGGTGCAGCATTTTCTGTCGAGGCGCCGTCTGTCGATTCAGCCTTCGCCGTGCTCTTCTTGCCACTTGTCTTCGCCGGCTTTTCCGCGCCGGCAGCAGAATCCCCGTTCGGCGCGGGGTTGGCGGTCGGCTTTCCGGCAATGTCGCCGGCGCCTTCCTCGGGTGTGATTGCGCCAGCCGGCTTTTCGCTGGTCGCTTTCGGTTCCTTTGCCGCAGCCGCGGCCTTGGGTGCCTTCTGTTCCTTCTGATCCCCGATCGCGACAATCTTGAGGATCGTGTGCTGCTGGCGATGGCCCTTCTTGCGTCGATAATTGTGACGCCGCCGCTTCTTGAAGACGGTGACCTTGTCGGCCTTCGCCTGTGCGACGATCTCGGCAGCGACGGTCAATCCGTCCGTCGACTTCAAGCTCCCGCCATCACCGGCGAGCACGACATCACCCAAGGTGACGCGGTCGCCCGCATTGCCGTCGAGCTTCTCGACCACGATCTTGTCTCCCGGGGCGACGCGATATTGCTTACCGCCCGTGCGCACGACTGCGAACATTGGCTCTTCTCTTCTTTCCGTAGAAAATCCTGCTCCCGCGCGTGAGTGCGCATAAGCCTCAGGGCCGCGCAGGAAAGCGAGCCGCCTATGGCAGTGACCGGCGGGTGTCAACCGGCGCTTGAGCCCATAAGTTTGTTGCAGCGCGGCAACGCCTCGTTGGCAATCGGACGACATCCTACTCCAAGTGCTTGCCACAAGGGCATTTTGTCACTCCTACGAACCCAATCAAATTTACGAGGAACTCCATGGCAAAGCCTTTGCACAATCTGAATGACGCCGGCGATCGGCACCATTCGCCAAGCATCAAGTACGTTACACGAGCGGCAAGTTTGGTGACGGCATCGACGCTCGCTCTTCTCGCCGCGGCTCCCGCCTATGCGCAAGTGACTCCGCCCCCAGCTCAGACGCCCGCAACGCAGAACCCGGCGGGACCAACGGGTGCCGCGCAGGACGTCCACGGCGCAAACAGCGCCTCCGCCCCAACCCCGCAGTCGAGCGCTGATGCAACGACACAGCCCAACAATGGCGAGATCGTCGTTACCGGCACGCGCGTCGCTGGCCGCTCGCGGCTCGACACGGCATCGCCCGTCGACGTGCTTTCGGTGAACAGCCTTCAACGGCAGGGGACAACGGAGCTTGCAAGCGCGATCGCAACCGTTGCGCCGTCCGTCGACTTCCCACGGCCCTCGGCGACCGATGCCACGGACGCCATTCGGCCAGCAACTCTCCGCGGTCTCTCGCCCGACGAGACTCTGGTCCTCATCAACAATGTCCGAGCGCATCCCTCGGCTTCGCTCAACATCAACAGCAGCGTTGGTCGCGGCGCGTCGGCGGTCGACCTGAACACCGTTCCAACCGCAGCGCTCGACCGGGTTGAAGTCCTTCGAGACGGTGCTTCGGCGCTCTATGGCTCCGACGCCATCGCCGGTGTCATCAACCTTCGCCTCCGCCAGGCGCGCTCGGGTGGGTCGCTAACCGTGACGCACGGCTTTTATGATACCGACGTCGATACGTCGCGCGAAAGCCGTCACGTAACCGGCGAACCGACGAGCACGATCGATGCCTGGAAGGGCATCGGCTTTGGAAGCGACGGTTACCTGACACTCTCGGGCCAAGTAACGCAGCGCGAGCCCACCAACCGGTCCGACCTCCCAGCGTCTAACGCAATTGCACCGGCAGCGGGACCACCGCTCCAGGGCCGGTTCGGCGATCCCTATGTCATGCAATATACGGGATTTGCGAATGCCGGGATGAGCATTGCGCCCGATTGGCAGCTCTTCGGCTGGCTCGGCTACATGCATCGCCACACGTCGAGCGCCGCCTTCCCGCGGCCGACGAGCGCTTCAACCGTGTCGCTTGCAGCGCTTGCTGGCTATCCGAACGGCTTTATCCCGCTCATTGATACGGTCTCCAAGGACCTCAACAGCGCGATTGGCGTGAAGGGCGTGGTAGGCGACGGGTGGAACGTTGATCTGACCGCAAGCTACGGCCGTAACCGCGTCGACTTCAGGACCGAGAATTCCGCCAACTACACGTTCGGTGCTGCTTCGCCGCACAACTTCTATGATGGCGCGCTCATTTATGACCAGCTCGTCGGCAATTTCGACGTAACGAAGTCGCTGCCAGTCTTTGAGTCGTTGAATCTGGCGTTCGGTCTCGAAGGCCGGCGTGAGGGTTACAAGATCACGCCGGGCGAGCCTGCGTCCTACGGCTATCCGGCTACCGGCGGTATCTCGACCGCTTCGCCTGGTGCGCAGGGCTTCGGCGGATTCGCGCCGATCAACGCAATCAGCAAGCATCGTGAGAACGGCAGCATCTACGCCGATGCCGAAGCGCAGA
The DNA here is from genome assembly GCA_035653695.1 of Sphingomicrobium sp. Taxonomy (GTDB): domain Bacteria; phylum Pseudomonadota; class Alphaproteobacteria; order Sphingomonadales; family Sphingomonadaceae; genus Sphingomicrobium. Next base: position 1,278 of record DASRBJ010000284.1, on the reverse strand, counting down.
TCACGCGCCAGTTCCAGCTCGATGCCGCACTTCGCGGTGAAACCTATTCGGACTTCGGCCAGGTGCTGACCGAGAAGCTCTCCGCTCGCTACGACTTCAGCCACGCCTTCGCGCTTCGCGCGACGGCTTCGACGGGCTTCCGTGCTCCATCGCTTCAGCAGGAATATTTTACGTCCGTCGCTTCCGTCATCCAGAACGGCCAGGCGATCCTTACAGGAACTTTCCCTTCGACGAGCTCGGTCGCCGAAGCGCTTGGTGGTCAGCCGCTGCGGCCGGAGAAGGCAACCAACTTCTCGGGGGGTGCGGTGATCCGCCTCGGTGGTTTCGACATGACGGTCGATGGATATCTCATCAACCTTCGTGATCAGCTGGTCTTATCGGAGAACATCCAGGCGTCTTCCGCGCCGAATTCGACGGTCGCAGCGCAGGTTGCCGCGATCCTTGCTCCTTACAACGTCACGGCGGCTCGCTTCTTCATCAATGGCGTCCGTTCGCAGGCAAAGGGCATCGACGTTGTCGCGCACTATCGCCTCAACACGAGCGGCGCGGGCATCTTCGACCTGACGGCCGCGGGAAACGTCAACAAGATCGAGTTGAAAAAGGTGCCGTCCTCGACGGCAGTGCTGAACAGCTTCCCGCTATTCGCGCGCCAGCGCCAACTTAGCCTCACCGAGGGAACGCCCGGCGAGAAGGTCGCCGGCACGGTCGACTGGTCACTGCGGGAGTTCGGCGCGACCGCGCGCGTCACTTACTACGGCAATGTCGTTCAGCCTGGCACAACGCCAGCGGCGGACATTCCGACGGGACGCCACGCGATCACCGACCTCGAGATCCGCTACACAATCCCGCAGGGACCATCGCTCGCAATCGGTGCACAGAATCTGTTCGATGTTTATCCGAACCGAGTTCCGGGAAATCTCAACGCACCGAGCGGCCTGCTTGGGTTCCCCTTCTATTCGCCTTTTGGGTACAACGGCCGTTACCTCTACGCCCGCTTGGGTGTGAACTTCTGATCAAAGGGGAGGAGGGGGAGAAGTTGTTCTCCCCCTCGATCAGTTAGTGAGGTCCGGACGAAGACGGTATCGGCCGCCTTCCATTCGGTCGAACATGGTGGCGATTGCAGGGTGTTCGATGGGCTCCTCGCTGTCGTCGACCACAAGGTTCTGCTGGCTCACGTACGCTACGTAGGTCGATTCTGCGTTTTCCGCGAGCAGATGATAGAAGGGCTGCTCCTTCGATGGACGCAGCGCTTCGGGGATTGCTTCATACCATTCCTCG